>JBJXFZ010000030.1:0-52107 GCA_046154245.1 Pyrinomonadaceae bacterium | reverse complement strand
GATTTGTCGAGTTGATGTTGTAGTCGCCTCTAACCAACCACTTCTTTGCAGGCGTAGCATGGCTGTAACCTTGATACGGGCCGGTCGCGTAAGCGAAATTAGCTGAGAGATAACTGCTCAGGGCATCCAAATCCGAGGACAGGACGCGGGTGACGTTGCCGACCGCCGGCTGACTTGCACTACTACGAGCAACGTAGGTAGTCCCGGGCTGGGTCAGCTCTTCATTCTCATAGCTTAAGAAAAAGAAGAGTTTGTTCTTACCCGAAACGAACGCCGGGCCGTTATTCTCGCCAAAGTTAAAGAACGGCATCGGCCCTCCCACACGAAAGCCGTAGTTCTTATATTTGAATTCGCCCGGATCAAAGGGATTTGACCCGGCTTCTTTGCCGACTAGATTTGGTCTGCGAAACAGGTAGTAAATTGACCCGTTAAAAGTATTAGTACCGCTTTTTGTCACTGTGTTGATGCCGGCTCCAACAAAGTTGCCCTGTCGAACATCATACGGCGCAACGTTTACCTGCAATTCCTCAATGGCATCAAGCGAGATCGGTGAAACGTTGGTTCTCTCGCCTGGCTGTCCGGCTAGTCCGAAAGAGTTGTTAAAGTATGAGCCATCCACCGTAATATTGTTCAGACGATTATCCTGACCGGCAAACGTATTATTGCCGCCGGCCTGAGGTGTCAATCGAGTGAAATCACTAATTTGACGGCTAATGGTCGGCAGCGTCTGAATAGCATCGTTGGACACGGCGGTCGCGGCACCGGTTCTAACTTCGCTAAAGATCGCGTCATTTGTAACTGTGACCACCTCGTCAATGGCCGTGTTCATATTGAAGTTGACCGTAGCCGCGGTGCCGAGTGCCAGCTGCAAATTATCCCGCGATTGCTCTTTGAATCCAGCCGCAGTTACTTTGATCGTATATGGGCCACCGACTCGCAAGCCGGGCAGCGCATATCTACCCGATTCGTTCGTTTCGGTGTTGTAAACTGTGCCAGACGGGACGTGTGTGGCTTCAACGCTGGCTCCTGCCACCGGTTTACCCTGTCCATCAGAAATAGATCCGACGATCTCGGAAGTCGTAACCTGCGCATTCGCCGTTAAGGAAACAAGGATGGCCCAAAGCATGGCCAGCATTGATCGTTTAATATTTTTTGTCATTCGTTTTAAACCTCTGTTTGATTAAAATTACCTGAGCGAATCGCTCTAGTTGGCGCATGTGTCGCGCCGCCCCTTATTATTTTTGGATTTTTCTCTTAAATTTCGGATTTTATGCCTTAAAAGATATTCTTTTCTTAGTGTAAAAGCAAGATGGTGAACCTCACTTGCGTGAGCCCAAATCCTTTATATGCCTTGACTTGGTGATAATGCGCAAAAACATCGGAACCACAATGGTTCGGCATCGGCTTTTTGAATCAGAGCACATCGATTCCTATGCAAATTAAGTTCCGCTTTCTCAAAGATCGGCTTATGTATTGAAGCAAACAGACAAACTATCTTGATGGTGTAAATTTTAGGTTAAGAGCAGGTGAATTTTGCGTGAAAGCGGGCGCCCAGCGAAACGCAATACGAGCGTCGGCAACGCCGTATGAATAGGGATTGCACTCTGTATCAGTTTCTGTTACAAATAAGGTGTTAAGTGCACTTTGCGGTCGAACCCATTGAAGTTTGCTGGGTTCAAGGTGAAAAAGCTTGACATTTTAGTAAAACAGGTCTAACTTTATCAATTCTTTGGCCGTAAGAAAGATAGTTAGTTTAGTTATACGGGAAATACATACAAGGGAAGGAATACATACATGGCAGATATAGAATACGCAACATCATCATACAAAACGCCATTGCATCACCGGATCATCGCAAGCATGCCAGTTGTGGCAAGCTGGGTTGACTCGGAAAGCGGCGAAAAAATTAGGGTCGAGGGCATGACCGAGAATGTCGGTGAGAACAGCGCGTTGGTCAATCTCGAGACTTTGCCGCCGGTTGGCAGTGAAGTTCGCTTAAAAATCCTCGAGGAGAACAAGGCGATAATCACAGTGTCGACACGCGTTATCCGTGTCGAGCGCGACCCGAGTAAGCCGATGGCAGCTCTTTCCGTTCTTGAAAATCTCAAGAAATGGAAAAATACCGCGATGGGTGCCGCTCAGAAATGGGTGACGAGGCATTGGCAGCTCAATTACGAAGAGGAGTGGGTTAATTAAGACCTGACCCTTTTTGCTAGACAAAAAAAGCGGGGAGTTTCTATTCGAAACTCTCCGCTTTCAATTTTTTGAAACCGTCATCTTTCGGTAACGGTAAAGTTAACATTCGAAATGTTGTTGTTTATCGTCAGCGTTTGCGGATCGGCAATATACCGCTTGCCAGAAACTTCGAGTGTGTAGGCAAAACCCGAGGGTATGTCAGCGAAGCTGTAGAAGCCGAACGAGTTTGTCGACATCGTCTGGAGAAATCCATCCGCCCGACTTATGGCGACAATGGTTCTCACGCCCGAGCCGTTTGAGAAAGCAACCCGACCGCCAACGGTCACGTTCGAGGCCACTACGGGGCTCGGCCCCTGAACTGCAACCGACACAGGCGATCCCGTTTTGAAAAAGCCAACGGTGGCATTCGCGGCCGTTGGTGGACGATTAGAATCGAAGCGGAAGTTGTACATCGTGCTCCAGCGAATCGCGTTCGCATTTGGGTTTTGAGCCAGAGTCTCCGAACTCCACGTCATCTCTGTAGCGGTTTGGGTTTGCGTCCACGCCGCACTGCTAAAACCAAGGCTATTGAACGTTCCGTCATTTGCCGACCCAGGGTGCTGCGGCGGCATTCTAAAGCCGACATTGCTCAAGGTAACGCCGTTTCCGATCGGAATGCTGAAGGACTGGATTCCGCGGTCGAGATTCTGGTTATAAACAGCGTATTCATAGTGCCAGACGCCGGCTGACGGGTTCGTCACCTTATACGCAACAAATGCGACCCCATCGACACCTGGCGCAGGCCTGACCTCAACTATACTTGATCCGGTCCATGCCTGAATGGCAGGTTTCATTCTTTCCGTCGAGCCGACGGGCGAAAACGTGTAACAGCTGCTGGTGCCGGACGTGCACGTCGTGCCGTTTACGCTGTACCTGCGATACGAAACGTTGTTATACATGTTGCACTGTGTCGGATTGGCCTGACAATGTGCGTACTCGTGCGGCGTAACGTACTGGGCTTCGGAATAATAGGTCGCGCCGGAATTCAAGGTCGTGTTTAGATCGGCTACCTCAACACGAATGCGGTGGCCGGGCAGAGCGGTGCTGTCTCCATGACCAGTGTGACTGTTGTTTGGCGTCGCACTGTCGTTGCGGGGATAGAAGCCCGTGAATGGATTTATCCAGGCTTTCGAGCCGAGGCTTGGCCCTGCGTTCAGGCTGGCGCCATACGGATCAGAACACCCGGAGCCTAAAGTCGTGCCGCCAGTGGCGTTACATCCAAGGCCGCAGAGGTTATTCTGTAGAGCCGTGAAGGCGTGTTTGACCTGCGAATGACCGACCTGTTCAAATCGGTCGCCACTCGCGCTCATGCGATAGAGGTTTTGCGGAATTACCGGGTGATCGTTGCTCGGATTTGCAAACCAGTTAAGCGGCACAGTGCCGAAATTACAGGAGTCGGTTCCAATCGCAAGGCCTACTATTGTTCCGGATGAGGCGCCAAACTGAGCAAGTCCGGACAGATCACCCACGACAACATCGGGGCCGGGTACAGTACCTGCTTCCGGGTCATTTGTGGGCGGCAAGGTTGTGCTTTGCGTTTCGCCGTCAACGATGTGCGTTACCTCGATAGGGGTCATCGTCGCTTCGATGTTGATAGTGCCGACGACGCTCTTTGTATCGCCAGGGCGTCCAAGCTCTGCGGCAAACTCGTCTGAGAGCAGTAGACGCCCCGCGCTTATGTTGAGTTTACGCTCAGTTGATATGTAATCGTAAAGTTGTCCTTCAACGTTGAAGAAAACAAAGCCCGATTTGCCGTCGCGAATGACCATTTCATAATGACCGCCCCACGGCAGAGTTTCGACAACGAGATTTTCGTGCGAAGCGCCGAGTTTGGCCGGGAGCGCGATCGAGTTTTTAGCGACGAGTCCCAAAGTTCCCGGCAGCGTACCGCGAAACTCATCGTTAAAAGCTAACGAAGTAAAAAATCCATCCGATGACACATCAAATCGCAATATGTTGTCTCGCGACTTCGAACGTTTACCGTTCAGCCGGTTCAGATCTAGGTCCACGGTCGCGTTACCGCTGGCAGCAACCATTTTCTCCAAAATTCCGGTGTCGCCTTTTGGTCCGGCGACGGCGCCTTGGGGCAACGTCATCCACGCAACGGCCGCCAAAAGACAAAAACCCAGCAATGGTAGAGCGATACGGATGCGACTGCGCCTATTTTTACTCATTGATCTTGACTCCTAAAAGTTGATTTTCTTCAGTTTTGCCAGCCAGACGACTGACCGATTGTACTTGGGACAAGTTTATAAACTAGCACAAAAACGCCGGTTTTAACAAGGAGAAACCTGGCCTTTTTTGCGGGCTTTTTGTGTGTTTTTGCTCAGGCAGATTACAATGGTCTTCATGAACAGCGGTTGTGAAGGCGAAAAAAAGGACAAAAAATCGCGCAAACTGCCCGTTCTTCCAAATTCCACCGTTCAGACGAGCGGCATTCGCAAGTCAAAAAACAGCCGTCGCCGGGCGGTTTCGCTCATAATCCTACAGCTTTTGATGATCGCCCACATTATTCAGTGGCGGATCACCGGGGCGACCGTTTCGCCGATCGAGCCGTCGGAGACGATGTTCACGCTGCAAAACGGTGCTGTGAACGCAGGGGTGATCTTCTTCTCGCTGGCCATCCTCGCGACGCTTGTTTTTGGGCGATTTGTCTGCGGCTGGGGCTGTCACATTGTGGCCCTGCAGGATTTTTGCGCGTGGCTGCTGAAAAAGACCGGCATAACGCCAAAACCGTTTCGCTCACGGCTGCTCATCTACGTGCCCCTGATCGTCGCGCTTTACATGTTTGTGTGGCCGACAGTCGTGAGATTTTTTCTAAAACCGCCAGACGAACCGCTGATCCCGCAGTTTACGAATCATCTGATAACGACTGAGTTTTGGGCGACGTTTCCGCCGGTGTGGGTCGCGATCCCGTTTTTGTTTATATGCGGTTTTGTGACGGTTTATTTTCTTGGCTCAAAAGGCTTTTGCACATACGGCTGTCCCTACGGCGGTTTTTTTGTGCTTGCCGACAAGGTCGCGCCGGGCAGGATCCGCGTCACCGACGATTGCAATCAGTGCGGGCATTGCACGGCGACGTGTATGGCAAATGTTCAGGTTCACGCCGAGGTCGCAAAGTATGGCATGGTTGTCGATCCGGGTTGCATGAAGCACATGGATTGCATCAGCGTCTGCCCGAACGACGCGTTGTATTTTGGGTTTGGCAAACCGAGCCTGATTGCAAGTGCGGTAGGCGGTGCGCGTAGTGCGGAGTCAAATCCGAAATCCGAGATCCGCAGTCCGCAATTGTCCTGGCCCGAGGAGATCGCGGCCGCACTCGTTTTTACGGCAAGTTACTTTGCCGTCTGGGACGTCTATCAACTTGTCCCCATGCTCATGTCGCTCGGCATCGCCATCGTGACCACGTTCCTTGTCATGAGATCATGGCGTTTGCTGAGCACACCGGATGCTGCTCTCCACGGTTTTGCGTTGAAATCGGGCGGCAAAATAAGCCGCGCAGGTTGGATCTTTTTGAGCTTTGCTCTTCTGTGGGTCGGCTGGAACGCGCACAGCGGATTTGTCCGCTATCATGAACGGGCAGGGTCGATCGCTTTCGAGAGTTTGCAGGTTCCGGACGAGCTAGCGCTGGCGCAGGCCGATCCCGATCAATGGTTGACCTCAAGTGATCGGCAGAATATCGAATTAGGCAAGCGGCACCTTTACCGAGCTTTTGATCGCGGTGTTTTGGTAAACACATACAATCTGTCAAAACTCGCGTGGATTGAGTTCTTATCGGGGAATACAGAACAGGCGTTGAAGTTGTTGGATCTCGCCGCCCTGCGGCAGGACGGCAGAGAGCGAGCGCTAAGTTTCTATTATCACGGCGCGATCCTCAACCGTCTGAAACGCCACGACGAGGCCCTTGTCAGCCTCGACCAGGCTCTTGCGACACGCCCCGATCTCGCCACGGCGCGCGAAGAAAAAGGTGAGGCTCTCTGGCAGCTCGGCCGAAGGGACGAGGCCATAAAGGCGTGGAACGTCGCCCTTGAGAGTAATCCGACCCTGCCGCTGGCTAACAACTTTTTAGCCGTCGCAGCGTTGTCGCAGGACGGTGTCGAGGCGGCTCGTACCTACGAGGCACAAGCCGATCAGAACACGCCAGACGACCCGCGGTTTCACTGGATGCTGGGCCTGCGCCTGCAGAATATTGGTGCCGGAACAGAAGCCGGGCAGCTTGCAGAAAAGCACTTTACGCGGGCAAGCCGCCTCGACCCGGCGTTCAATCTGCGGCGAAAGTTCGGCAGCGGCAGGCAATGAAAAACCAACGGATAAGGTCCGCTCGGCATCAATGAGAGAGATGAAAATCAGCGTTGTTGGAATAATTATTTTGTGTTTTTCTCTACTCGCGTTCGGTCAAGACAGGCCGCTGACGCAGACCGAGTACGTAAAACTTCTTTACGCTCTACAAAAAAATCCGTCGAGTAAACAAGCGATCGTCGAGGCGCTCAGAAAGCGCGGCATCGACTTTGTCGTGACCGACGGCATTCGCTCGTTGACGCGTTCAAAAGGTGCAAATGACGACGAGTTAAAACGAGCTCTCGAGGAAGCGAACCGCCGTCGGCAGAATCCAGATACAACAAAGCTTCCGTCCGCTGCCGAGTCGGACGCGATCCTCGCAAAGGCGCGCTCGGCAACATTGCAAGCACTCGAGGAGATGCCCGACTTTGTGGTCAAACAGCGCATCACGCGTTCGGCTGCATACGCCGGTACGGGCAACTGGCGGCCTTACAGCAATCTGGTTATCGCTGTCAGTTACAGCACCGAGAAAGGTGAGCAGTATCAGGTTTTGGTGGTCGACGGAGCGCGCGTCACGGCAGAAAAAGGGAGTAACTACGGCGGTCTTAGTGGAGCAACCACGGGCGGCGAGTTTGTAGAGAACATACAAAAACTTTTCAAGGCAGAGAGTAAGACCGAATTTGAGGTGAGCGAAACCGACGTCGTCGGCGATCGGCACGCGTTGGTTTTCACGTATAAGATCAAAATAGAAAACAACAAGGACGGCGGCGTAACTTACCGTAACGTCCTAACGCAGACGAGTACGGCGGGTGAGACTGGGAAGATATGGGTCGATCGCGAGACGTTCCGTATACTGCGACAGGAATTTCAACTTACCGACATCGATCGCGGCTTTCCAATTACGGCCTTTCAGAGCTCGACGGATTACGATTGGGTAAAGATCGCTGACGAAAACGCTCTACTGCCTCAGCGCTCGGACGCAAAATTCACGGTTCGCGAGGGCAATGTGTTGACGCAGCAGCGGAATGTAATTCTATTCCGAAACTACCAGAAGTACGGCTCTGAGGTGCGGATCTTGGATGAAGATGTAGCACCTACGCCCGAACCGACGCCCGTGAAACCGTAGCTTGGAATAGCGTGAAGCCGAATCCACAACCATTTGCGACGCTAGCGCCTTTGCGTGAAACGGCTCTGTCTCACGCCGGTGCCACCGTGACCGCAAAGAAAGTATTTACTGCGTTCGCCTTTTGCTTTATCCTCTTTTATAGCGCTTACTCCCAAACATCACCGCCAAAAGAAGAAAACAAACGCGAGGCCGATTTGATAGAACTCATCAAACTCGACAAGACGATAAAGCTCGACATCAAGTACGCGACCGCTGATAACTTTGTCGGCAAGGTTGTTTATCCTGAAGCACGTGCGTTCTTGCAGCGCCCCGCGGCTGAATCTGTGGTTAGGGTGCACAAGTGGCTGAATCGGCAAGGCCTAGGCGTCGTCGTTTACGACGGCTATCGTCCGTGGTCGATCACAAAATTGTTTTGGGAGGTCGTTTCAGACGACAAGCGCACGTTTGTCGCCGATCCGGCTAAGGGTTCGAAACACAACCGCGGCTGCGCAGTCGATCTGGGTATTTACGATCTCAAAACCGGTAAGGCTGTGCCGATGCCGTCCGCGTATGACGAGTTTACGGAACGGGCATCGCCAAACTATGCAGGCGGCACTGACGAGGAGCGGCGAAACCGCGACAAGCTGATCCAGCTAATGCATGCCCACGGCTTTACGGTCAACGCAAACGAATGGTGGCACTTTGACTACAACGGCTGGCAGGATTACGCGATCTACGACATAGCGTTTTCTGAGGTTGGAAAAAAGAAAAGGAAAAACTAGCCGCGGATAAACGCAGATGACGCAGATCAGAGGTGATGTCCGATCTGCGTCATCTGCGTTTATCCGCGGCTAGATTACTTTTATTCCGCAGGCTTTGGCGTTGCGGCGGGAGTTTCGCGCCGCATAGGAGCCTCGATCGCGAATTCGATATTGACGACGTCTGAGATCACGGGAATACCGCTCGGCAGATTGCTGCCATAGTTGATACCGTAATCACGGCGGTTTAGCGATGCAGATGCCATAATTCCCATACGAGCGCCGCTACGTTCGGTTGCCGGCATCCAGCCGACAATGTTGAACGGGAACGTGATCGACTTTGTAACGCCCTTCATCGTAAAGTCTCCCGTGACGAGCCACGATTTCCCCTTTTTGGCGATCTTCGTGCTCTTAAAGGTGATATCGGGATATTTTGCTACTTCAAAAAATTCCGGCGAGCGGAGGTGATTGTCGCGCCCCGTGTTGCCGGTGTCGACGCTTGTCACTTTGGCGGTAAACTCGACCGTCGATCTGCTGACATCTTTCGCATCGTAATTGACCGTGCCCGCAAAGTCCCGGAAAAACCCCGGTATTTCGATCAAGCCATTGTGCTTGACCTTGAAACCGATCGCCGAATGGGCGCGATCAAATGTGTAGGCGCCAGAGTCACCGCCCTTGTTATCGGCGATAAACCGTTCGGCAAAGGTTGGCTCAACCGCCTCGGCTCCGGGTTGCGAAATGGCGATGAAGGCAAATAGAATTGCTCCAAACAAAAATGTAAATCTCTTCATATTAACCTCGTTAAATTAAAGTTTGCTGTTCGTTTGTTAATATAGCTCATAACGTAAAAAGCGGAAAGGAGGATTATATGAACAGACCTGAACAAGATGAATATGCCGAGTATTACGGCAAATACGTTTCGCTCGTCGATGGCGACGTAATACCGGTATTGGATGCGCAGCCCGCTGAATTGCGTTCTATGTTTGGCGATATGCCCGATGAAAAGGGCACTTTTGCATACGAAAGCGGGAAGTGGACGTTAAAGGAGGTTCTCAGCCATATGATCGACGGCGAGCGCTTTTTCGCCTACCGAATGCTGCGTATTTCACGCGGCGACAAAACACCGATCGAGGGTTTCGAGCAGGACGATTATATCGAGAATTCGAATGCGAACAACCGCTCGTTCGCCGATCTGCTCGACGAGTTTGACCTGCAGCGGCGCTCGAATATGCTCTTAGTGCGCAATCTGTCCGACGAGGCAACGAGGCGGCTCGGCACCGCAAGCGGTTACACAGTTTCGGTACGAGCCCTTGTTTATGTGATGGCGGGTCACGTGCTGCATCACGTAAAGATCTTGACAGAGCGATACTCGGTTTAGTGAACTACGACGCCATCATCATCGGCGGCGGCGCTGCGGGATTGTTTTGCGCGATCACAGCCGGAAAGCGAAGGCGGCGTGTTTTGGTTATCGAGCATAACGCCGAAGTTGGACGCAAAATAATCATCTCAGGCGGCGGGCGTTGTAATTTTACCAACGTAAGCGTAACCGCGGAGAATTTCGTTTCGCAAAATCCGCATTTTGCAAAATCGGCGCTTGCCGGTTACACGCCGCAAGATTTCGTGCGTCTGGTAAAGAAGCATAAGATCCAATTTTACGAAAAAAAGCTCGGCCAACTTTTCTGTCGCGATAGCTCGCGTGCGATCGTCGAAATGCTACTGGAAGGGTGCCGCGCCGCAAATGTCGAGATCAGGACGAACTGCACGGTTCGCGAAGTCACGCGTGGGAACAACTTTACCGTTGAGACCAATCAGGGAACTTTTACAACCGACAAGCTGGTTGTCGCCTCCGGCGGCCTGTCCTTCAAAAAAATAGGAGCGAGCGATCTGGGCTACAGGATAGCAAAGCAGTTCGACATCGAAATTGTCGAGACACGACCGTCACTGGTCGGACTCGTGCTCGAGGCAGAGAACTATAAGCGGCTCGCCGGCGTTTCGATAGACGCCGTTGTGCGAAGCGGCAAGCGTGAGTTTCGCGAGAACATCCTATTCACCCATCGCGGCATGTCCGGGCCGGCGATCTTGCAGATATCAAATTACTGGAAGCGAAACGTGCCGGTTTCGATCGATCTGCTTCCCGCAACTGATGTCGCTGAACTGTTGCTCAAAAATCGGGACAGCCGAAAGCGCCTGGCAAATTTTCTCAGCCTGGAGATGCCCCAACGGTTTTCAAGCGAATTTGTCGCGGCGCAATTACCCGACAAGCCTCTCAACCAACTGACAAAAAGCGAGACCGACACGGTTGCCGCCTCGCTGAAAAACTGGCTCGTCAAATTTCGCGACACCGAAGGTTATGACCGTGCCGAAGTCACGCTCGGGGGCGTTTCAACCGAGGAGTTGTCGTCAAAGACGTTTGAAGCAAAAAGAATCGCGGGTCTCTATTTTATCGGCGAGGTTATCGACGTGACAGGTTGGCTCGGCGGTTATAACTTTCAGTGGGCGTGGTCGAGCGGGTTTGCGGCCGGTAACTCGATTTAAAACTAAGCGAGGGCGACGTCTCCCACACCGCCGCCCTCTTATCCGCGGACGCGCACGGGCGTGCGCGTTTCCCGCGAAATTCAACTTTTTCAAAAAACTGATGGCTTGCTAGAACTTTCACACAAACCGCCGTTTGCTGTCAAGCTAGATTTTGCCCCCTACTTGGCGTTGGGCGGCCGAAAATCCGAGATATCCATACCAAATGTCTCTTTTACGTGCTCCTCGGCGGCTTTGTTTACATCGCGAAGATTCGCCAGACGGCGTTCGCTCTTTTTTATATGAACCCGCGTTCGTGCCGCCATTTGGGCCAGCATATCGCGGCCCTCGGCCATCTCGGCATCGACTTTTCGCCGCAATTCATATAGCTCGGACCGCTCGGCTTCTTGACGCTCGAGCTTAAGCGTATTCAGACGAACAGTGACCTGCGCTATTTGGCGTATGACGCGCACGAGTTGGTCGCCGACCGAGTCGCCGGTGACGAGATCGGGATGAGCTCGGTAATCGGCCGCAAGTTTATCGAGTTTGGCATGATCACCGCTCGAGTAAGCTTCGTTCAGTTCGGCCATCAAGGCGTGACGTTTTTCTTTCTCTTCGGCATCGAGAGCGAGGTCAGGGTGAATGATTCGTGCGAGGTTGTGATACGCCTTTCGCGTTTCAACGGTCGGTTCAAAGCGACGATTCTTCTTTTCCTCATCCTCGGCGGCCCGTGCGGTTGATTCCTCCGCTTTGCGCCGGAGTTCATCGGCCTTCTTTTTTATTTCTTCGTCGTCGGGAACAAGTTTGTATTCTTCTTCGGCGATCTGCGCTTCGATCTCGTCATGCTCTGCGTAGAGCCGAGCAACATCCATCGTGTAGCGCGCCTCAAATTGTTCCAGCTCGGCACGCATGTCAGCCATGTGCTCCTCGCTCGTTGCAAGGCGGTCCTTTAGACGATCAAGTACGCGCAGCTTTTTGTTGAGTTCGATCTCTTCGGGTGTCATAAAAGTACGACAGACGGCCACGTCTGTCGGTAAAGCTGTTTTCACTCTGCGCCACACTTTGACCCGGGTCGGTGAACAGACATGGGAGCCTCGTTCTACGAATACAGGTTCATCGATCGCGTCAAAAGCTCGATCGGGTCGGTGACATTCAGCGCTTCTCGTACGTAGAAGGGCTCGCCCGCCTTGGCATCAATCAGCGAGCCGAAATAACCCGAGCGGCTCTCTATCCGCGCGAGATAATCTTCTCCGGTTAACATCGTCTCAGGTTCGGTCGATGCCGGGTCGTAAAACTGAGATTTATGGGCTCGAATGGCCGCCATCTTCTCATCAAGAAACTCCGATACATCGACTACAAAAGACGGAACGACGCGACGCGAAAACAAATTATGCGCAACGATCGGCGGCTTAATCCTTTCACCGCCGGTTTCAGGGTCGTAGTTACGCATCGAAACGAGGCGGGCGGATTCGCGCACAAGCTGAGCGATGTGGTCGTGATCGGGGTGCGAGTCGCCGATCTGGTGCGTGAGTACGACCCGTGGTTTTAGCCGTCGCATGGCTCGAACCATCTGTGTACGAGACGCATCATCGACAAAAACGTGGCCGTCCGAGAGGCCGAGATTCTCGCGGAGATCGAGCTTTAAGATCTTTGCTGCCTCGACGGCTTCTTTTGCGCGACCCTCGACCGTGCCGCGCGTCCCCATCTCGCCGCGCGTTACATCGAGCGCGCCGGTCGTGTAGCCGAGATGCTTCATCTTTAGCATTGTGCCGCCGACGGACAGTTCCAGATCATCGGGGTGCGCAAAGATCGCGAGGATATCCACTTCGCTCATATCGGTCTATGATACCGAAATTTTTATCGGGATGGACAGGCTAAGCAGGATGAAAAAACTTTCTCGCGTTCCGAGGCTATCGGAACAGTATCCTGTCTGTCCTGTTCATCCTGTTTGAGTGGTCTCTGATAAGATTCGAGTATGAAGTTGGTTGTATTGGGTTCAGGTTCGACCGTGCCGCATGCTCGACGTACCAGTTCGGCGTATTGGCTCGAAACCAGCGGCGGCAACATACTGCTCGATGCTGCGGCAACGGCGCCGTCGCGCGCTGCGGCGTGTGGTGTCGACTGGCCAAACCTCGACGCGATCTGGATCTCGCACTTTCACATGGATCATTGCGGCGGTCTGGGGCCACTGCTTGCCGGTTTTAAGCACGCGCCCGAATTGAGATCCCGAACAAAAAGCTTGCGAATTTTCGGGCCCCGCGGCCTGCGCGATCTGCTCGAGAGGCTGGATGGCGTAAATAATTATCGCCTCGAGGAGCAGCGGTTTCCGGTCGAGGTCATCGAGATCGCCGAGCTTGAAAAGTTTGAGATACTGCCGGGCATTGAGGCCATCGCGCTTGATACGCTGCACACAGACGAGAGCCACGCGCTCCACATTCGCGATGGTGAAACGACGCTCGTCTATTCTGCCGATACCGGCTTTGACAAGCGGCTCGTCGCATTCGGGGGTAATGTCGATCTGCTTATTCTCGAATGCACTTTTCTAAGAGACAAGCCTGTCGAAAAACACCTAGAGCTTGCCGAGGCGATATTTCTCGTAAATAAGGCAAAGCCGAAACGCGCAATGCTCACGCACTTTTATCCCGAATGGGACGATGTAAATTTTGATGAAGAAATCGCGAAGCTCGACCCCGTGTGCGAAGTGGTTGGGGCTGTCGATGGGTTGGTTTGTGACATTTGAAAAAATGAGATGTGAGATGTGAGAAATGAGATGTGAGACCTAAGCTGGCGCATCTTCACATCTTACATTTCACATTCACATCTCACTAGATTTTTTCGCCATTGCCATGAGATCGGCCGGCATCCATTCCTCGTAAACTTTCTCTTCGGCTCCGGCAATGCGCGTATTGCGGTTGCGCCAGTCTTTCGATGGGTCATCTTCGCGGCCGGACTGCGTCGGGTAATTCTCGACTTGTTCGAGGCTGATGATAATACCCTGTGCAACATCGTTCCAATCTTCGTTTTGAATCCCGCGCAGCACTACCGGCAACCCGGCCGTCCAATCTTCCTCGGGCGCGATATTATCGTACTCCGGAATGGTCAGCTTGTCGGTTGCGGGGAACGCACCGCCGCTGAATTCGCTGACGATCTGGCGTTTAACATCGACGTAACTCGCTCCCGGATTGGCGGCTCTCATCTCAAGAGCACGGCGAAAAAGGTCGGAAACTGTAGGCTGGCTCATAATCAATGCCAAGATTAGCACAGGTCGGCCTATGTGTCAGCGCGCGGGCGAGGATGTGGTAACCTTAGAAAAACCTGATCATGAAAAAGTTTATCTATCAAGCACATCTGCTGCTCGGTGTCGTAGTTTCGATTCCGGTTCTTGCATGGGCAATAAGCGGGTTTCTCTATGCATTGCCGAACACCATCGACGGCGGTACGGTTGAGAAGGTCGATGCCGCCCGCGTAAAGGTCTCGCCCGTCGACGCAATGACGAGCGCTAATCAGCTTGCTGCAAAGGCGTTGCCGACAACGGCGCTAACGCTGCTGATGAAAGACGGCCGGCCGCAATATCAGGCGGTCGGCGGCCTCGGCGCAGATTCGATCTTTATCGATGCCGAGACGGGCGTTGCACGAATGTCAGAACCGCCGACCGCGAAAACTCGGTTCTTTCGAGAGGCTCATTTTTATTTCTTTGCCGGCGAGTGGCAAGTGACCCTGCTGCTTATCTTTTCCGCATTAGCGGCGTTGTCGGCGGCGACGGGAATTTACCTGAATGTCGTTTACTGGTCGCGCAAGCTGCGCGGGACATGAACACTGCCAACTCAAGGCTTGCGGGCGAGCATCTGAACAGATAGTCTTTTTGAAAGAGGTGTTGATGAGAAAAACGACTTTTGCTTCTTGTCTAGTGTTGCTTGCCGCGGCTTTCACGTTCGCGCAGAATGAACAGGCGCCGATAGTTGAAAAAGAGATCGCTTATAAAAATTGGACCTACAAAAGCGTCCGAACCGGTGAGAATGTCACGCTAAGCGACGTCGCGAAGGGCAAAAAGCTCGTGATCGTCGTTTATTTTGCTCCTTGGTGCCACAACTGGCGCCACGATGCTCCTATGCTGGAGAGACTCTATCAAAAATACAAGCCCCACGGCTTTGAGATCGTCGCCGTCGGTGAGTATGATCCCGTCGCGACGATGAAAACGAATCTTAGCAATCTAAAAGTTACGTTCCCTGCAGCTTATGAGTCTGAGAGTCGCGATGATCGAGAAAAGACAAAACATTACGACTATCGCCGATCGACCGGCGATAACCGTAAATGGGGTTCACCCTGGTACATTTTTCTCTCGCCTGCGTCGTTTGAAAAGCAAGGCGATACACTCGTCAAAAAAACTCACGTCATAAACGGCGAGATGATCGAAGCCGAGGGCGAAAAACTTATTCGCGAAAAGCTCGGCCTGCCAAAAGAAGAAGCCAAAGCATCTCTCGCCGACAACAAGATCGAGGTTTGTGATCCTGCAAAGCCCACGACGACAACATTAGTAAGACCTTAAAGAAAATTTAGCCGCAGATAAACGTAGATGACGCAGATACGAATAAATTTTCATATCTGCGTCATCTGCATTTATCTGCGGCGAAAATTCTTAACGGGGCATTGCCGCGAGCGTGTCCGTCAGTTTTTTTGACACTTCTCTGAGCGGCTCCTTTGCCGCGACGAATTTGCCGGCAATTGCCGAATCTTCGGACTCAGCGGCGAGATCGGTGATTCCCTGAATGTTTATCAGATATTTTTTTAGCTCGGTCTTTGTCCGAAACTCTGATTCGAGCACCGCCAAATCGTCTCTCAGGTTTCTCAAAATTTGGACAAAGTTCTGCTTCCTGCTTTCATGCGTGGAAAGAGTTGCTGCTGAGGGTTTCTTTGTCGCGTAACTTTGGTCAAGTAGTTCTAAGGCAGATGCGATCGGGCCAAGTTTGTTAATCCAGAAGATTACGTTGTCCTGTTGAATCTGTACTCTCTCACGTGCGGTGCGTACGGCGAGCGGCGGGACGACTCGTGTTGTGGTCTTTTTAGCTATTGTTTTACGGGTAGTTTTTTTCTGAGCGTCGGCTGTGCCGGTTACGAAAACCAGCAAAAACAAGGCTAATATGGTGATTTCGAGACGCTTCATAAGTTTGCCTTCCTGTTCAAATACTCTTAAAAATCTTATCATATCCGTATGCCACAGCGGTTCTTAGAAGTTCGCCGGCTCGGGCGCGTTGGCTATGAAGACGCGCTTAGGCTGCAAAAGGAGCTTGAAGCGAAGGTTATCGAGCGGCGCGAAAAGGACTACTTGTTGCTCCTCGAACACCCGCATGTTTACACGCTCGGACGACGTTCAAAAGCTGACGGCGTGCTTGCGACGGCCGAGTTGCTGCGTGCTCGTGGGCTGGAGGTTTTTGAGATCAACCGCGGCGGCCGCGTGACTTATCACGGACTCGGGCAGGTTGTCGGCTATCCGATAATTTCGCTTTTCCCCGATCGCGAAGATGTGCACAAATACGTTCGCGATCTAGAGGAAGTGCTGATCCGCACGCTTGATGATTTTGGAATTAATGCATTTCGCATCGAAGGGCTGACCGGTGTTCACACCGTCGAGGGCAAGGTCGCGGCGATCGGAGTTCACATAAAACGTTGGGTGACGACGCACGGATTTGCGCTAAACGTGAATACCGATCTGGAATATTACAACTTTATCATCGCTTGCGAAGGCGAGCCGGTGACGTCGATGGATAAACTGCTCGGTCGCGAGATCGACATGGGCGAGGTCGAGGACCGGCTTGAGGTAAATTTCAGAGACGTTTTTGGTTACACACAGCAGGAAGAGATCACGCAAAGACGCAGAGAACGCCCAGAGGAGCTAGTTGTTTGAGCGATTCTTCGCGTCCTTTTGCGGGCTTTGCGTGCAGTAGTTTTAGTTTTAAGGGGAATAACAATGAAGGTAGTTTTTTGTATTACGTTTTTGCTTTTCGCGGCATTTTTGTTTGGTTGCGGTGGTGTGTCAAATGCGAATCAATCGAATTCGAACATCGTTTCGCATGATAAACAGATTCTAGCCGTCGTCGATCGTCCGCAGAAGATAAAAGATCTGATGTCGGCGCGCGGTGAACAGGACGCGGCCGCACCGACGTTGACGATCGTTGAGCCGAAAGCAGACTCGACGATCGCGAGTTCGAGCGTAAAAGTGAAGATCGAGCTTTCCGGCGATCTCAAGGGTTACAAGCCGCACATGGACGAGGCCACGAAGATGGGCAACCACGTTCACGTCATACTCGACAACCAGCCGTACGAAGCGTATTACAACATCGACCAGCCATTTGAATTGCGAAATGTAGCGGATGGTGAGCACACGCTGCGAGTTTTTCCCTCGCGGCCATGGCACGAAGCGTACAAAAATGAAGGTGCCTTTCAGATGGTAAAATTCACCGTCAAAAATGGCGGTGCCGACACGAGCAAACCGACGACGACAAACAGCGGCAACACAATGGCTAACGCAAACACGGCGCCGACGGCGGAGGGCAAGGATATGAAAGCGAGCACGGCCGGCGCCATCGATCCGAAAATGCCGCTTCTGACCTACAGTCGTCCAAAAGGCGAGTACAAAGGTGCCGATGCCGACGCGATCATGATCGATTTTTGGCTGACGAATGCTCAACTTTTGAGTCCAGATCTTCCAATTGAACCTGTGTTCTCTCCGCCATGTCCCTGTAAGGTCCGATACTCTATCGACGGTGGAGAGCCAAAGTTCATCGAAACCTGGGGGCCGATCTGGCTGTCAGGCTGGACAGATGGCAAACATACGATCAAATTAGAACTCATCGATGACAAAGGTAACGTCGTCGATAACGGCGGATATAATTCAACGACGCGAGAGATAACTGTGAGTCGGTAGGTCGTGTCAGTAGCCCGCACGTGAGTAAGGGCCACTTCGGCGCTAAGGTAGCCCTTACTTACGTGCGGGCTACCGACACAAAGACAATTAACTTAAATTTATGAGACGTGATACAACTTCGTGGTTTAGCCACAATCTTGGAATGGACATGCCGCTGGTGGCTTACGGACACGCGGGTTATCCGCTGTTGATGTTTCCGACGGCTGCGGCGGATTATTTGGAATACGAGCGTTTTTACCTCGTCGATTCGATAAAAGAGTTAATAGAGGCCGGCAAGATCCGCGCCTACTCGATCAACTCGGTCAATAAATACAGCTTGTTGAATAAAGAATCGCATCCGGGCTGGAAGGTCGAGATGCTAACGCGCTATGACAAATACATAATGGACGAAGTTTTGCCGCTGATCCGTAATGAGTGCGGTCCGAATGCGCGCCCATTAACAACCGGCGCGTCTTTGGGTGCGTTGCTTGCGGCAAACACGTACTTCAAACACAGCGACGCTTTTCGCGGCACGATCGCGATGAGCGGCAGCTACGACATTTACAATTATCTTGACGAGGGGTACTACGACGACAACGTTTACTTTAACAACCCCGACATGTATCTCCGTAACCTTAATGATGACTATCACTTGCCGCGTCTCAGAAAGGCAGATGCGATCGTCATCGTCACCGGTCAGGGTTCGTACGAAGCGCCCGATCGCAGCCGCGAGTTCTCGGGCCTTCTCCATTCAAAGGGGATTCCGCATCGCCTCGACCTGTGGGGACACGACGTCAATCACGATTGGGTCTGGTGGCGGAGGATGCTGCCGTACTATCTTGGCGAGTTTTGTAACTAGGCAGAAAATTTGCCACAGATAAACCCGGATGACGCAGATCGTGAGAAATTCAGATCTGCGTTATTTGTGTTTATCTGCGGCTGATCAATGTCTTAACGGATCGGCTGCCCAGCCTGGTTAGCTATCCGTCGCCTTTCTTGCCTTTGCGCTTGCCGCCGTCTTCGGACTTTGGCTTTGGCGCTTCGGGTTTTGGCGTTGACTGAAGCACCGGCGGTTTTGTGACAACGGGACGATCCGGCTGATCGTCTGTCGGTTTTGTGACCGTTGGCGTGTCGGGGTTGCCGGTTGCAGGCGGATTGTCGCCCGGCAACGGGGCATTTGGATCGATCTGTGTTCCAGGAGTGTAGACTACGCCGGTCTTGCGGCCTGCGACGGCGGCCTCTTCGAGCTTCTCAAGCTGTTCGCGCTTTCGCAATTCCATTTCCCGCTTGACCTCGACCGGCATTGGTGGTGCTTTCGGAAAACTCTCAACCGGCTTACCTTTCATGAACGGGTTCATGAACGCGCTAAAGTAGGGCACCGCGCCGTGGCCACCGGTCATTCCCTTGCCAAGCGATTCTTTTCGGAGCGGATTACCCATCCACACGCCAGTGACATACGTCGGCGTGTATCCGACAAACCAAACATCGGTGTGATCGTTCACGGTGCCGGTCTTACCCGCAAGCGGATGACCGCCTGCGCTTGCGTTTGTAGCCGTCCCGCCGCCCTGGACGACGCCGCGCATCATCTCGACCATCGTGAGTGCCGCGTATTCGCTCGTAACTTTTGAACTCGAGCCGTCATACTCCTCGAGCAGGCTGCCGTCGCGATTGTAAACTTTGCGGATAAGGTGCGGAGTCATGCGAATTCCCTTGTTCGGAAACGCCGAAAAGGCCGCGACCATTTCGAGCAGGCTGGCCTCGCTCGCCCCGAGTGCCGACGGCAAGCTCGGTGCCATCGGATTTGAAATGCCAAAGCGACGAACCATTTGCGCGCCCGCTTGAATGCCAACTTGTTCGAGCAGATGGACGGCGGCGATATTGTACGATTTTGCCAGGGCGATTTTCAGCGGGACGTTACCGTGGCTCGTCGAGCCGTCATAGTTGTGTGGCTGCCAGCCCCCGCGTTTGATCGGAGCTCCGCTAACGGTCATGTCGGGCGTCATCCCTTCCTCGACCGCGGCGGTATAAATGAACGGTTTGTACGCCGACCCCGTTTGGCGCAAACCCTGCGTCGCGTTATTGAACTTGTTTGTGTGAAAATCATAACCGCCCACCATGGAAACGATCTCACCGTTCTTTGCATTGATGGTAAGGATCGACGCCTGCACCTCGGGCACCTGCTGCAGCTCGACTTCGAGCGTTTGATTTTCCTTATCCACATTCTTGATCAAAAATTCGGCAAGGAAGCCAGGTTTCAATTCCGCAACCGGCCGCCTCCCGCTTCGGCCCATGTCGCCCGGACCGACAACCGCCTTATATCGTCCAAAGCGCACGCCGACCTGGTCCGATGCCGGATTTGCAGTCACGACGAGTCCCTTTAGGTATTCGCCCTCCTGATAATCGTCACCAAACCAGTCGGGATGTTTATAGGTGTCAAGAGTTTTTTGGATCTGTTTCTCGTCAGTGAACGGCTGGTCGTTTTCGTCCAGCAGTATGTTCTGATACTCAGAGCGCCACGCCCGTCCGCGATCGTATGCCCGAAGTCGCTCTCGCACGACCCGCGTTGCGATCTTTTGCGCTTCGACGTTGATCGTTGAATAGACTTTCAGGCCCCCTTGGGCGACACGTGTGGTGTATTTTTCCTCGAGATATTTGCGAATCTCCTCGATCGGATAATCCCACGCGGTCGATTTCGGCTGGTTCTGGTAAAACGCCGTGCTTGCGAGCTGAATCGGTTTTGCCTTTGCCGCGTCGATCTCGCTCTGCGGATACTTGTCCGGATAATACTTCGTCATCTGATCGAGGACGATGTCGCGACGCATCTTCGCCTTTTCCATGTTGCGGGTCGGCGAATACTCAGGCGATTTCGGAATAGCGGCGAGCAGAGCCGCCTCTTCGAGGTTTAGTTCTTTTACCGATTTGCCAAAATAGGTCCGCGATCCGGCCTCAAAACCATATGCTCCAGCGCCGAGAAAGACGTAATTCATGTACATTTCGAGGATTTGATCTTTTGTATAGAGCCGCTCGATCTGCAGCGCGACGGCCCACTCATTCACTTTCCTCGTGTACGTTTGATCTTTGTATAGAAACAGGTTCTTGGCGAGCTGTTGTGTGATCGTCGACGCACCTTCCGTTCGTCCGGAGGTGAGGTTCCTGAAAATCGCACCAACTATCCGGTACGGGTCGATACCGATATGATCGCGATAGCGGTAGTCTTCGATCGCAAGCAGGGCGTCGGTGACCTTGTCCGGCACGTCCTGGATCTTTAGCGGTATGCGTTTTTCGATAGCAAATTCCGCGAGAACTGTTTCACCGTCGTCGGCGTAGATCGTCGTAACCTGCGGTGGGCGATAGGTTGCAAGGGCCGAAACCTCGGTCGTATAGCGCGAGTTATTGAGATAATACGACGCGAGCACGCCGGTCAGAGCGCCGGCCGACAAAGCGAGACACAACGCCGCCGCCCAAAACAGCAAACTTGACCTGCCTCTCGCATCAGCAACCGGCAACGCGCGCAATCTTTCAACTTCTACAGCCACTTTTTACACCCTCCTAGTTAACAAAACGGCGAAGCTTCACGCTCACCACAAAACCTATCGCCACAAATGTCGATAAAAGAGCCGACAGGCCCGCGCTCATTAGCGGCAGCGGCACGCCGATCACCGGCAACAGGCCGAGAGCCATGCCGACGTTCATAAATATCTGAAAAGCCATGCCGCATACAATCGACATTATAACAAGCATTCCGGCTCGATCCGTAGCTTCGCGCGCACCGGCAATCATGCGCGAGAGTAGCAGAGCGTATGCAAGAAGCAGCGAGACGCAGCCGATAAAGCCTGTATTTTCAGCGGTTACGGCAAAAATGAAGTCCGTTTGCGGCTCTGGCAAAAACTTCAGGACGCTCTGAGAGGTATCCGTGTCGCCCTGATTGCCGGCGAGGCCGCCCTTACCGACCGTGATCGTCGACTGGATCGTGTGATAACCAAACCCGCGCGGATCTACCTGGTCCGGGTTTGTGATCGCGAGGATACGCTCTTGCTGGTAACGCTTTATCTTGCCGGTTTTTACGCCGACAAACCACGCCGCGGGCACGAGGATCGCCGCTGCCACAAGTGCTAACAAAACGTAACGGACCTTGATGCCTGACAAAAAGAACATCGCGGCGAGTATCGGCAAATAGGTAATGGTCTGCCCGGCGTCGGGCTCAAGCATGATGAGCACTACCGGCGCGGCAAAGATCGCTACGCCGATAAGCATTTCCCTTAGATGGAGCACGTTGCCCTTCTTCGCACCGAAATACTTCGCGAGCATCAACACGGTCGGTATCTTTGCAAACTCCGACGGTTGAAACTGTCCGATGATCGGCAATCGAACCCAAGCCTTTTGCCCGTTGACCGTTACGCCGAGAGGCGTTAGAACGAGCAGTAAAAGCACTATTCCGATCACGTAGAATATTGGGGCCGCGTCGATAATTCGCCGATAGTCGGTCAGACAAACCGCAATAAACGCGACCAGCGCAATGACGATGCCGATGATCTGTTTTGACCAGTAACCCTCGGTGGGCAGAGCGTTGTGGATCTGCCACACGCCAAACGAGGCGATCGCAATAGCGAGCAGTGCAGTCAGCCAATCGAGGTCCCGCAAGTCGCGTTTTTCTAAGATCGCAACCATTTACCTTCTGGCGACCTCCTGACCTGTAATCGGCTGCGGACTGCGTTTTATGAGATAAGCGTCGTAGATGCCCCTGACGGCGGGTGCCGCGTGGCTGCCGCCAAAGCCGACGTTTTCTATTAGTGCAAGGACTGCGATCTCGGGTTTGTACGCCGGCGCGTAGCTTACAAACCACGCGTGGTCCTTCTTTGCCCCGACGTCTTTGCCGAGAGCTGCAACCTGAGCAGTTCCGGTCTTTCCCGCGATCTCGAAATCCGCTATGCGTATCGCCGCGGCGGTTCCGCCGCCGTTAACAACGCCCCACATACCTTGAAGTACGACATCCCATTGCTCGTCGGTCGCGGGGATCAGCTTTGGCTCGGGTCGCTGAAAGCCAAACCCGTCGCGAGCGCGAAAGTAATTGTTCGACCCTTCTTCACCGACGGCCGCGATAGGCTTGATCTCTTTTAGAAAATGCGGCGTGTACATTTTCCCGCGCACTCCGATCGCAGAAACGGCGCGCAGCATTGAGATCGGCGTGACGTTGACCGTTACTTGTCCGATTGACGAGAACACGGTCTCGATGTCAGGCCATCTGCCATCGCGTTTTTCTATGTAAGCTCGCCAAGTTTTTGGCGTTTGAGGAATCTTTTCATTCGGCAAGTCGATCCCGGTACGTTCGTCATAGCCGAAGGTCTCGACCATTTTTACGATGCCGTCGATCCCCATCCTTAAGCCTAGCCGGTAGTAATAGCCGTCGCATGATTTTGTGATCGCGTAAGAGAGAGGAGGCGAGCCGTGACTGCCCATGCAGCGGGTGAATTTGTTGCCGATCCTGATGCCGCCGCCGCAGACCAGATTCGAGCGTTCAACGGTGATCGCACCCTGTTGCAGACCGGCGATCGACTCGGGGATCTTCCAGGTCGAGCCCGGCGGATAGCGGCCCTGTATTGCGCGGTTGTAGAGCGGGCGGCTTTCGTTTTGCCAATAGTCGGCTATCGCCCTTCTGCCCTCGGGCGAGGAACTCGCCTGGACGAAAATGTTCGGGTCGAACGACGGCGCCGAGGCCATTACCAGCATCTCGCCGTTGTTCGGGTCCATCGCGATGATCGTGCCGCGTTTGGTGACCGAGTTTTTGAGTTTTTCTTCGGCGGCGAGCTGCAAGTCGAGATCGATGGTCGTCACAAGGTCTTGTCCTGCCTGCGGCTGAACGACCTCGATTTCGCTCTGCACGCGGCCGCGACTGTCGACAAGGACCTTTCGGTAACCTGGGCGCCCGCGAAGATACTCGTCGTAATACTGTTCGAGCCCGCCTTTACCGATAATATCGCCGGGGCGAAAGCCCTTTTCCTTATACTCGGCGCTCTCTAATTGCTTTTGACTGATCTCGCCGACATAGCCGAGCACGTGAGCGAGCGTCTCGGCGAGCGGATAAAACCGCTGCGGCTGCAACTCGACGCGAAGTTCGGGAAACTCCAATGAGTGCGATTCGACCCAGGTGATGTCGCGCATATCGACATTCTCTTTTAGGACCATCGCCTCAAATTCGTTCTGCTTTTTTATCAGGTTCAGCCGCTCGACGACGTACTGTCGGTCGATGTTCAGGCCGTTTGCGTAATCGTCGACACGATCGCTGACGTTGAGTTTCTTCAGGGGTTCGTTCGAGAGAACAACATTGTAGGTCGGACGCGAATCTACGAGCAGTTTGCCATTGCGGTCGAGAATGGCGCCGCGGGGTGCCGGTATCGGTATAAAGCGAACGCGTTGACTCTCGGCCCGGTCGCTGTAATAGTCGCCGCGAACTATCTGCAAATAATAGAGCCGTACGCCAAGCAGCGTCAGCAGCACGAATGCAAGCACCTGTATTGTGCCGATCCTCGCGCCCAGATTTTGAATGTGACTGCCGATCATAAAACTACCGCCTTACTTGTTGAGGCGTATCGGGTTTCGCCGCCGCGTCTGCCGTCGCGGGGCAAACATCTCGCGTTTTCTCTTGCCGCGTCCTCGGTTTACCTCAATGCTCTGCAATGAGAAATAGATGAGCGTTCCAACGATAGTAGTGCCGATAACCGAATAGGCGATCGTCAACAAAGGGTCGCCCGCCGGCGTCTGGCTAAAGAGCCGGTGAAGTCCATAGTAAACGAGCTGATTTGCCAAACACGCGCCTGCTATGACGGGTATGCGCAAGATGAGGTTGTCCAGGTAGACGCGTCTTGCGATCTCGGAGATGATGTAGGCGACGAGGGTTTTTGCAAAGCCATTGGCGCCGAGCAAACCGCCGCTCAAAGCGTCGATCGCGATGCCCGCGATGCTGCCGAAAAGCAGCGCCCGGATCGAGTTTCGCTGCAATGCCGCATAGACGACAACGATCAGCGGAAAGTCGATAAACGTAAACGGTTCCCACACGTTACGCAGCGTCCACTGCAGCAGTATCGCGATCACCAATAAAATTGTTAGTCTTACGCCTTCCACTAATTAGTTCCGAGTTCCGAGTTCCAAGTTTCGAGTTCCGAGAGAAAGAACTGGTTCTTAGCTTAGATAAATTTCTTTCCTTTCATATCTGACTGTCTCAGATAGTTCATGAAGCCTCCGATCATACGACCGGTTTGGTTCAAATGATCGTATGTCCAATCGAAATCTTCGGACGAGATAAAATTCTGATCCAGCGCGACATATAGTTGAGACCTCGCCTCCCCACACGATCCTTTTGCGATACTTAGGAAATTCAGAAATTCCTTATTTCCATCGCGCTCAAAACCTTCGGCAATGTTAGACATGACCGATACCGAAGATTTACGAATTTGATCTCTGAGACCAAAGTCTCGACTAAACTCGCCCGTCGCACTAAATTGATAAATCTTCTTTGTGACTTCTCGAGCACGTTGCCACGCTTCGATATCTTCAAATCTCTCAATACTCGGCATTGTTCGTTTTCCTCCAAAATATTCTAGGGTATTAAACCTCGCAACAAACAAAAACTCGGAACCCGGAACCTAGAACTCGAAACTTATTTCTTCACCGCATTCGGCAGCGTTTGATTGAATTGTGGTTTTTCCGCCGGTTCGTAAATGAGGATGCCGACCTCCTGCATCGAACTCAGCTTTGCCGCCGGCTGTATCTGTATCTGATGGGTTGTTGTCGCCGAACCGCTGACCACATTTACGATCTCGCCGATCTTTAGGCCGGCAGGGAAGATCCCGTCTTGTCCGGTCGTAAAAACCGACTGGCCAACCTCGACCGTGTTGCTGCCCGCTACATACCTCATTTCAAGCAGTTCTTTCTTGCTCGTTCCGGCGACGACGCCGAGAACGTTCGATTCGCCGATCTGGCCCACGACGGCACCGACGCCAGATTTGTCGCGTGTGACAAGATCGACCTGCGCCGCCAGCGGACTAACGGCCGTGACGCGACCGACGAGACCGCCATTTGTGACAACCGGCATATTCAGCTTAACGCCGTCGAGACTGCCGCGATTGACCTGAAACGAATCGAACCAGGCGGACGGGTCGCGGCCAATGATCTTTGCCGGCAGGATGTCGTATTTACTCTGCTCTTTTAGTTCGAGCAAGGTTCGTAGCCTGGCATTTTCCGCCGCCAGGTCTTCTTTCTGTTTTAGCTCGACCTCCTGCTCCTGCACCCGCTGTTTGAGCAGGCTGTTTTCGTCTTGAGCCGAGCGCAGGTTGGATATTGACGTAAAGTAATTTGCTACGCCCTCAGTGATCGTGGTTATCGGCGACTGGATAAAGTCCGCGATCGTCTGCGTCCACGCACGCACAACGCGCTGGCCCGAATTGATCTCGCGGGCGTCGAACGCCATCATGACAAAATTGGCCAAAAGCAAGGCGATCATCAGCCACGGTGCCAATCGCCATACGTCTTTTTGACTACGTTCAACCATCGGATCCAGTCACGAGTTCCAAGTTTCGGGTTCCAAGTTCTCAACTCTGAACTTGGAACCTGGAACTTTGAACTCGTGACTTAACTACCTGTCATTAGTGAATTGTCCCACTTGACGCGTTTTAAGAGTTCAAAATCGGAGAGCATCTTGCCCGTGCCGAGCACGACGGATGAGAGCGGGTCGTCGGCGAGCACGACGGGCAAGCCGGTCTCGATCATCAAACGCTTATCGAGATTTTTTAGCAGAGCGCCGCCGCCGGTGAGGACGATACCGCGCTCGACGATGTCGGCGGAGAGCTCGGGCGGCGTGCGTTCCAACGCTACGCGAACGGCGTTTATGATCGTCGATACCGAGTCGGAGAGAGCCTCGCGAACCTCTTCGTCGGTCATCGTGATGGTCTTTGGAATGCCCTCGATCAGGTTGCGACCGCGTACGTCCATCGACAACGGCTCTTCGAGCGGGAAGGCCGAGCCGAGAGCGATCTTGATGGCTTCGGCCGTGCGTTCGCCGATGAGCAGGTTAAATTTACGCTTGATGTATTGGGTGATCGCCTCGTCCATCTCGTTACCGGCGACGCGAACCGCCCGCGAATAGACGATGCCCGAGAGCGAGATGACTGCAATGTCGGTCGTGCCGCCGCCGATATCGACCACCATGTTGCCGTGCGGCTCCGTGATCGGCAGACCGGCGCCGATGGCGGCTGCCATCGCTTCTTCGACCAGGTAAACCTCGCTCGCCTTGGCGCGATATGCGCTGTCCTCGACCGCCCGGCGCTCGACCTGCGTGATCTCTGACGGAATGCCGATCACAACGCGCGGACGTACCCACGATTTGCCGTTGTGAGCTTTCCGGATAAAATGCTGCAGCATCTTTTCCGTCACCTCAAAGTTTGCGATCACGCCGTCCTTCATCGGGCGGATGGCAACTATGTTGCCCGGTGTACGTCCAAGCATCTCTTTCGCATCGCGGCCGACGGCCTCGACCTGATTGGTCACTTTGTTGATCGCAACTATCGACGGCTCGCTTACGACGATGCCTCGGCCCTTTGCATAGACGAGCGTGTTGGCTGTTCCGAGGTCGATGGCGAGATCGCTGGAAAATAAACTAAATAAAGACTTAAATGCCATTTGAAACTATAAAAATCACCTAAAATTTGTGTTATGGAAACCGTGTAGAACGCGTTTGGCGTGAGGAGCAACGGTCGTCACAAGATGTCCCCAAGAAGACAATGTAACAGCATACAACTATTTGTTGATAATTTTCTAGCGCGACGCCAGAAAAAACGCGCGCGAAAAAAAGGCGGCTCGTTAAGAACCGCCTTCTAAGTTTAGTTGACCTATGGTTCTGCTAGTCAGAACCGTTGCCAATAAAGTCAAGATCAGTTACCGCGTCGTTGACGGTTATCGTCCTCGGCGTAAACGTGAACTGTTTCGAGCCGACGCTGACGACGTATGTGCCGCCAACCTCGATGCCATCGAACGTGTAGTAGCCGAACGACGAGCTTCTCGCCGTTCTGGTCATGCCGGTCGAGTCGGTGATCGTGACGATAGCGTTCCTCAGACCGCGACCATCCGGCGTAAGCACGCGTCCCGAAACCGTTACGCCCGCCGCGGTCGGCTGGCATCCGCCGCTCGTAGTTAACTGCAAGCTAACGGCGCTGACGCTACCAGTGTCACCGGCTGCATTGTCGCTGATGTTCATCGTCCACGTACCGTTCCTTGGACCAGCGGGGCCGCCGAAGGCCGTGTTCAGCAACACCTGTTCGCCAGGAGTCGTAGCGCATTGGCTGGCGAAGTAGTTTCCAGCGGGAACCGGATTAGGGACACCATCCGGATGGAAATTAGTCAGGAATGCGTCGGCGAAGTTATAGGGTCCGGCCAGATCGTCGGACGATCCCGCACCCGTAGTGCAGGATGTACGTCCGCGACGCTCAAATATTGTAGCGGTCGGACCGCCGGGTGCGGCCAGGGTGACCTTAATATCACCACTCCAAGTGTGAACGGGTGACCAGGTCAGGCCTTGAACCTGAACATTAGTCAGATTACCGGACAATCCTGCCACGTTATAGGTCAGATTTGTGCCGGCCGGAACATTATCCGGCACAGCCCTAGGCAACGTTTCAACTGGTGTGAAAGTAGTGGTAGCTGGCGGGCAAACCGTATCCGTATCACGGGCCGAATTGTTACCCGGGACCGGGTCGTTTGTGCCCATTGGCGCCGTCACCCTCGCCGTATTGCTAAAGGCAAACGTGGCGAGCGGGTTAACAGTGGCCGTGGCCGTGTAAGTCACGGATGCACCAACCGGCAGATTCACCATGTCGTTGATGTTGCCTGCCACCGGTCCAGCGGTACACGTTCCACCGCCTGCTCCGACGCAGGTCCACATGACGCCCGTGAGTGCCGGTGTCGGGAAGGTATCAGTTACGGTCGCGCCCATTACAGCACTCGGTCCCGCATTCGATGCAACGATCGTGTATGTGATCATCTGACCCGGATTAACGGTGGTGACGCCGTCGGTCTTTGTGATCGACAGATCGGCTGTGTTGCCCGCGCATGGTCCATTACCCGGTGTGCATTGTCCCGCTGGCAATGTGCCAGTGCGAACCATTCCCGGCGTTATCGTGCCGGCTGTATTGAAACCGGCTTGCGTAAACGGCGACGCTGCCGTCGATGCCCGCTGGACGCCGACGGTCGCACTCGCACCGTCAATGTTCGGCGCAACACCCGTTAAGACATGGATGTACTGAATGACGCTCGACCCTTCGGTCAGCTTAACTGCAAAATTGTTGCTGACCGGAGATGGGTCGGGTTGGTCAAAGTGGGCGGCGCGCCACTCGATGTAAAACTCACGATTCGGCGCCACACCGACCGTGTTGATAAAGATACCGCCGTTAGTCGTCGCCGTGGCAGCCAGATTGTAGTCGTCCCAAGCCGGGAACAGCGTCGGGTTTCCGGCGCCGACAGCGGCAAGAAGAGCGGTGTTCGTAAAGGTCGTCGCCGCCGCGCCGTTAACGGTTAGCATACCGTTTGTGCTTGCGCTCAAGCTGGTGACCGCGACGTTATAAACGCTCGATGTCCATCCCGCCGGGAGCGTAATTGCAACCGCGGCATCATCTGCTTGACTGCCCGCGACGAGCGTGCCGCCAGCAGGAATCGTTCCTCCACCTCCGGTCGCAAAAACGTAATTATTTCCCGGAATACCAACCGGCAGCGAGAAGTTATGAACCAACGGTGAGCCGCCGGCGCCGCCCGTGTATGTCACGGTTAGCGTAAAGTTAGCCTGTGTAAAGCAGGCGACCGTGTTATCGGTCGAAACCTGATACGGAGTCGTATTGTTGACAGGACCGCCGCCGCCTGGGATGTCGGGGTAAGCCGAATTCGGCTGCGTTACGGTAATGCCCGGCGTCGTCGTCGATAGAACCGCGGTTATCCCCGTTGCCGCGTTGCCGGAGTTATTCGTAATCGGCACGTTCAACGTATTGCACTCATTCGGTTCGAGCAGATTGTTGTCTCCGGTCGTAACCGTTGCCGGATTACCCGCAAGATCGGCTGCGTCGAATGCCTCGGTTACAGCCGTGTTATTTGCACCTGTTCCCGCATTTTGAATGCTTGCCGAGAATCCGGCTCCGCGGACGCGGAAGCCCTCTCGAACATCAAGGACATCAGCCGCCGCCTCGGGGGCGACCGGTAGAGCCGCTGCAGCAGCGATGATCGCATCACGCTCTTGCAGAATAGTTGGTCCGATGGGTGCGAGTTTCATGCCGTCGGTTACAACCTGTAATGCACGGGTTGTTCCGGGTCCGTGACCAAGCCGAGCAACAAAACGGTTGCGGACTTCCCAGAGCATCGAACTCCAGACCTCACCGATATTGTGAACCTGATCGCAGGTTGCCGAACCGATCGGGCCGCGTGGAAATGCGCTGTTCGGTGGCGGATTCGACGTGGTTGTTCCGATCAAGGTATTACAGTCTGAATTGACATAGCGGAAAGTGAACGGATTATGCGGCTTGTTCGTCGCACCGCCCAAGAACGTGATCGGGGCACGAGGGAAGCGGCGAATACCGTAGTAATAGTTCGCGTTAAATCCGGCGGCGATCAAGAACGTGGCGTAACCGCCCGTCGTGTAGATACCGTTGACCGGGTCGGCCGATTCCGAAAGCATGGTGTATGCATACCAGTCTGACCAACCTTCACCCATACCGCGGGCCATGTTTGTCGAGAGACCGGCGGTGTTGCCGTGCAGACGATTGGACAATCCGTGCGTAACCTCGTGAAGTAGGACTTCGCCGTCCGCCGTCCCGTCATAATCGGGTGTCGGGCCTGTCCACAGGAACATCTGCATTCGCGGACGAGTTCCGTCAGCCGGTGTGAGCATGTTTGCATTATTGGTTCCCGACGAATCCTGCCCCTCAGCTCGCAGACGGTCATTGCCGGTGCCGCCGCGTCCGAAGTTGTCGGTTTGGAAATTGAAAAACGGTTCGGTGAAACCGAGTGAATACATCGTGTCGTGATACCGGTTCATGATGTAGAACATTTGGATAACCGCGCCGCGCTGAGCTGGTATGGTCAGCGGAGCATCGCCTGGTGGCGGGCTTCCCGGCGGCGGGTTCCATGTCGAGCTAAACACGCGGCATCCCGCACCCGGACAAGCTCCGTCCCCGGGCTGCGGAGCATCGACGCCATCGGGGGCTACGCGGTCGATACCGCCTTCGACGTTGTTACCGTCGGTTATGTTTGTTCCGTCGGTCATCCAGCCGAGGTTGTTCATGCCCGGATTCGGGGCTTCGTTGCCAATCAGACTCACATTGGTTCTGGTTCCAAGCGGTCCCTGTGCTCCGACTGTCGGGTCATTTGGTGGGATCGATATATAAGGTGATAACGGTGCGGGACTGTCCGCGCCGTTCATATACGCAGTTGTGCTGTTATAGACGCTGTACGTCGCGGGCGTCGCCTGGTCTTCTGTAAGGTTCTTGCGCCAGAGCAGCGTTCCGTTTTCGGCATCGACGATCACGTAGTAACCGTTTACAGGCAGAACGACGAATATTCGCCATGCCGGAACGGCCACGCCGGGCTCGGTGGGGAAGTACATCTTCTCGGCAAGCGTCGCGTTATCGCCCCGACCAAATACAACTCTCAGGTCGGTCGAATCTGCGTCATTGCGCTCGAGATCAAATTTGTTTGAATCCTCATTTATGTGTCGATACGCAGCTTTTACGGCATCCAGCGGGTCGCGAAAATCTGTCGAGAGCGACTCGTAATCGAGGCCCGGTGCGAGGTTATTGATGACGCGGATGATGCGGCCGTCTGTCGTAAATCCGGCCTTTACTTCGCCGCGAAATACCGGGACGCCGTTAATGACCTGCTCGAGATATGCGAACGACATGTTGCCCCTTGGGTTTGCGGCATCCACTAAAACGCGTAAACTGTCGGCCTGTTCGTCGTTGACGCCGATCAGCTCGTTGTTTTCCTTGACAAAATTACGGAGTATTTCAGATTCCTTGGCGGCCGATGGCGACGATAACCACTCGATCCTCGACTTCCAAACATCGGGTGTAATTACCTCGGGGGTGCGAATGTCAGAGTTGTACTCAAACTTCACATGGGGGAGCCGCGTCTTGAGAGCTTCCTCGCCGCGAACGAATCCGTCGCGTATGTCCGCCACGACGGCGGCATCCTTGTTGATTTTGCCGCGGGCCGAGGCAAAATACTCCATAAGAGCTTCGTTCTTATCGGTATTCAGCGCATCGCGAATATCGTAGTTCGGCAGCCCCGGGTCATGACTCTCGGTGCGCGTAAACAGGCCGCTGCCTGTTTTTATCTGCGCTCTCGCAGTCATGTAATAAGGCAAAATGCCTAATGCGGCGACCAAAGCCACTACGCCAAGAAACATAAACATTCGCACGTTAGCGAACACAAACGACGTCAAGGATCTTTTCATATCTTCCCCCTTCAGAACCTAAATTACAAAGATTTTATTCAAATACCCCGGTTCACAAAACCGGCCAAAACGGGCAGTTCTTTAGACCAAAAAGCCGTCGGCGTAAAAAATGCCCACAAAATGGCTGAACAACGAATTTTACAAATTTACTAACGCTGAATTGTAACTCAAAAAACTTTCGATTGTAAAGACGGATGAGCCGTTTGAGTGGAAATGGCCGCTTAAGGGCGACAGGGCGAGAGAACGAGACAGCGAGGGAGCGAGAGCGCGATTTCGCTCCCTCACACCCTCGCTTCACTCACTTACCTCAGGTTATTCCTGACCGGTACCAATAAAGTCGAGGTCGGTAACGGCATCGTTGACGGTTATCGTCCTCGGGCTAAAGCTGTAACGCTTAGAGCTGACGGTGACGACGTATGTGCCGCCAACCTCGATGCCCTCAAACGTGTAGTAACCGAACGAGCTTGTTCGCGCCGTTTTGTTCACACCCATCGAGTCGGTGATCGTGACGATCGCGTTCCTGAGGCCATAGCCCTCGGGCGTAAAGGCACGTCCCGACACCGTCACGCCGGCCGCGGTTGTCGGACAACCGCCCGCGTTGATGACAGTCAGGCCGTCGATAAGCGGACCGCCCTTGCCATCCGGAGCGAGGGGGACGCCGATATCGCCGATAAAGGTGGCGGCTCCTGTTGTCAGGTTGATCGTGTAAAGACCCGAAAAACCAAATATGTTCAACGAGGCGTACGCGGTATTCGTGCCACCCAGGATGTCAAAACCTCCACCATCGGTATTGGGGTCAACACCCAACAGGCCGACAGTATTCAATGTTCCGGCATTCGGCGGGTTAATGATCACGAGTGAATTGGTATCAACGTCGATGCCGTAGAGCGTTGTCGTCGTCGGTGCCGGATTAACGCTGTTTGTGTATGCGACGTGTACGACATTTGGGTTTGCTCCCATGTTCGGATCGCCCATCGCATACGCAAGAGGTGTATCTGTACCGGCCACAGTGCCGTCGTTTGGATTGAGCCGGCGGCTGTTGTCAAAGTTGTCGACCTCGCGGATGCGATCCGGAACCGGATTAAAGTCGATACCGGACGAGAATCCGCTTGTCGCGTTTATCGTACTGCCGACACTCGTTACCTGGCCCGTCACATGGTTGATCGTCACCACTCGAGAAGAACCGCCACCGACATTCAAGATCTGGCTTGCAACGCCATAGATCACTCCGTTTACCGGACGAAAATCGATCCCTACCAGCTCTTCGCCCTGGTTAAGGCCCATCAGCGGAACGCTTGTTAGGAAAACACCCGGGTTATTGGCAGCAAACGTGACGATGTGCCGGTTGAAAACGCTATAACCCGCGAGTATTGCCGGCGAACATATAGCATCCGCATCGCGTGCCGAGTTATTGCCCGGAACTGGATCGGTCGCCCCGGTCGGCGGCGCGATCGTTGCCGTGTTGCTAAAGGCGAAAGTGGCCGTGGCTGCCACGGTGGCATTTGCAGTAAAGGTCGCGGTTCCGCCAACCGGAAGGGCAACCAGAGCATTGATATTACCCGATCCGCCCGCCGGACATGTCGCGCCGCCCGCCCCGACACATGTCCAGTTGATATTTGTCAGTGCCGGCGTCGGGAAATTATCTGTGACCACGGCACCGTTCACAGCGGTCGGGCCGTTGTTCGACGCAACAATTGTGTAGGTAATGTTCTGAAGCGGAGTGACCTGCGTCACGCCATCGGTTTTTGTGATCGCGAGATCGGTGGTGCAATTGCCGCCGCCCTGGCATCCGACCGGTACGATCGTGTCAGTGTCTGTCGCCGAGTTGTTTCCCTGGTTTGGGTCTACAACAATTATGCTCAAGGCTCCGCTCGTTGCCACCGATGCTGTATTCACCAATGTGCCCGTGGCGCTAGCCGAGATGTTTGCGACAACCGTATAGGTAACCGAACTGCCGGCGGGTAGGTTGATAAAGTCACTGATGTTGCCTGAGCCCATGGCCGTGCAGGTGGCGCCACCGGCGCTCGCGCATGTCCAGTTTGCCGACGATATAGCTGCCGGAAACGTGTCCGTTACCAAAGAGTTAGGAGCGTCGCTCGGACCCGGATTAGACGCCACGATCGTGTAGGTTGTTGTGCCGCCCGCGTTCACGGTGGTGACGCCGTCGGTCTTTGTTATCGAGAGATCGGCCGTTGGCACCAGCGTGTCGGTATCCGTAGCCGAGTTGTTCGCCGGATTCGGATCAGGTTGGGTGCTGCTAACGGTTGCCGTGTTAGACATCGAGCCGAACGCATTTGCCGCAATCGGCGCAGTCACTGTGTAAGTCACGGTGGCATTCACCGGCAGGTTCACAGTGTCATTGATGTTGCCCATACCATTGGCGGTACAAGTTCCGCCGCCCGCACCGACACATGTCCAGGTTGCTCCGACGATGGAAGCGGGAAATGTGTCCGCTACTGTTGCTCCGGTTACCGGATCTGGCCCCGCATTCGAGGCCACGATGGTGTATGTCACGGATTGGCCGGGTATCGCCGTTGTCACGCCGTCCGTTTTTGTGATTGTGAGATCGGCTCCTGGGGCCACAAGCGGGACGAATCTCACCTGCACATCGTCTATCGCCACTCCGGCAAAGTTGATGCTTGTATCGGAATCAACGTGGAAGGTGATGTTGAACGTCCGGCCGGCCAGACTGCCGGCGACATCGTCGATCTTCGCCTGATAGATTCCCCATCCTGCCGATCCGCCGATATTCACTGCCGTAGGAGCTCCGACCACGGTGGTCATCGTCGCGCCCGTCCATTCCCAGAGGGTTCTGGACACGCCCATGCCGCCGACCTCATTGAGTACCACGCGAAGGTGGTCGAAGGTCGCGCTTTCCATCTGATACCGCATCGCCCACGTCAGCGTGGCGGTCCCGTCCGTAGCGGGGAACGTAATATTCGGCGAAACCAGATCCTGATTGGAACTTACGTTATAAGTATTATCAAGATCGGTCTTCCAGCACATCGTTCCGCTATTGCAGCCGATGATCGAGGCGACCGGATTGGTCGTGGTTGTCGCCAACGTTGCCGGTGTTCCGTATTCCCATTCGTTAGCAAGCTGTCCGACTGTACCAAGTGTGTAGCCGCCGTTGTTCGCTTCGAAGTCCTCAGAGTAAATCAGCGTTCCCAAAACCGGCGGCAGTTCGCAGATCTCCAGACTCCATCCGTTGAGCGTTCCGGTTGTGGCGTTAACCAAATCGTCGCGGATGTCGAGCGTCCAAACGCCGGATGGGTTTTCTCCGTCGAACCAGTCGAGCCGGTAGGCGAGTTCGGGTTTGAGAACCATCGGTCTGACAACCGTGAACACAAACGGGATACCCGATGAATACTGATCCAGAGTTATGTCCATCATCGTCTGTCCGCCCGTCGCCGCCGCGCCGATGTCGTTGAACAAACCGTTATCGTTGCTGTTGGGTGAACGCAGATTAACATCCATATCCGCCATCAGCGTATGGGTTGCGTTGATCGAAACTTTTGTGCTGGCGATCCGCCCCATCGTCGCCGGAACTGTGATGGTCGAAGAAGTCAGAGCTCCATCGGCGATCGGAAGCGGAACGTTGGTGCTCGTATAGGTCGTGCAGTTGATTCCGACATTAGCTTTCGGGATGATTGATACGCTCAGATTATAAGTCGCCGTCGGTCCCCCCGTTGCGGCAGTCGCCGAATCAACAAAGGCGTAATATGTGCCGGCGGTTTTGACCGTCATAAACATCGCTTCGGAATCTATCGTATCGACCGTACCACCGTCGTCAACAACCAATATCTGGTTATTGGCGTCTCCAAATAATGCTATTCCAAGTCGTCCGTTCCAGGTTGTAACGTCACGTTCGGGATCGAGGTCAAGACTGAGATAGATCGTATCGCCCGCGTTAGCCGTGAAACTATACCAATCCTGCTCGGTCGCTACGGCCGGATTTCGCGCGCCGCTCACCCAACCGTTTGCCGGAAGCGCATTTGCCGTTGCTGGTGTATCGTTAACTTCGACTTCCGGGGTCGGCGCGCCGCTTTGCACTCTGAGATACAGTTCATATGGACGCAGCGTGTTGGTCGCCGAAAAATGTTTGACCTGAACGTAATATGTTCCGCCGACAGCCAAAGTCGCACCTGCAATGGTCGAAGAAAGCCCGCCAAGCGAGCCGTCGTCCTCGTCAAATTCGATGAGCGTCGTGCCGTCCGCCGCGAATATCCGCAACTGGCTGTCGTTGCTGGCACTCGCCGAATAACTCGTCATTACCCCCGCATAAACGCGGTCACCCGGCATGGCAGTAAATGAATACCAATCGAGATCGCCGTTCCCGAAAACATCACCCCTGATCTTGACATCACTGCCGGTTAAGACATCTGCCGTCGCAAAAGTGTTGTTCGGTTCGGTTTCTGCGCCGAGATCAACACCGACCGCCGGAGCTAATGGGGTTACCCGCTTGGGCAGCGACGTTATGTCAATGTCTGGGGCCTTAATGAAATAGGCATCGGAGTTCTCTGGCTCAACTGCGCCTTTTTTGTCAGTGACATGCGTGTCCTTTGTACCTTCCTGGGCTTTTGTCTGCCAAGCAACGATCCCGAACACAAAAAAACTAAGCATTACACCTAATAGGAAGATCGTCCTTCGATTGACGGATAAATAGGATACAAACGACTGTCTCATAACACTCCTCTCCAAATGCGAACAAAATTAAAAAAGAGACGCAGTAAAAACTACGCCTCCCGTAATTGGGGCCTAGACTTCGATCCGCGGCAAGTGTGCGAACTTCTTAGCCACATAATCCAATTGAAACTGATGAAACTGAAAAAAACCGAGCTAAAGTATTGTAGCTCAAAACTCTGTCGTTTCAAACCGAAATCCAGGGTGGCTATTCTGATTTAGCGATGGTCTGACCACCGTGCGGGTTCTGATGGCCATCGGTTTCGGGGACGACGAATTTATTATCCGCCGCTTTTCCGTCGAGAGGTTCGAGAGCCGCGCTGAGCACATCACTGATCCAGTGAGCGGGAACGATCTCAAGCTCGGCCTTTACGTCATCTGGGATCTCATCTGTGTCGGCCTCGTTACGATTTGGCAGGATGATTCGGCGAACGCCGGCGCGGTGCGCGGCGAGCACCTTTTCTTTTATGCCGCCAACCGGAAAGACGAGGCCCGACAATGTGATCTCACCCGTCATCGCCGTGTCTGAGCGCACCTTGCGTCCCGTGTAGAGTGAGGCGAGCGCCGATGCCATGGTCACGCCGGCCGACGGGCCGTCCTTTGGGATGGCACCCGCGGGCACGTGAAGATGAACGCCGTTATTCTTAATGATCTCGGGGTCGATGCCAAACTCGGCAGCGTGCGACCAGAGATAGCTGCGAGCCGCCTGAGCGCTCTCCTTCATCACCTCGCCGAGCTGGCCGGTGAGCGTAAGGCCGCTTGAGCCGGGCAACATCGTCGCCTCAATAAACAAAACCTCGCCGCCCATCTCGGTCCACGCCATTCCGGTGGCGACACCGGCAGGCAGTTCCTTTCGCGCTTCTTCGGGGAAAACCTTTGCCGGGCCGAGATAACCTCGTACCTCCTCGGCCGAAATCGTCACCTTTTCGGTTGCGCCTTCAGCGACCTTCAGCGCAACCTTTCGCGCGAGATTACCGACCGCGCGCTCGAGCTGTCGCACGCCGGCTTCACGTGTGTATCTTGTGCTCAGAAGGTTTATCGCATCGTCAGTGATCGTGAGCTGTTCGAATTTGAGGCCGTTTTCTTCGATCTGTCGGGGCACGAGGTATTGCTTTGCGATGTTCAGTTTTTCGCGATCCGAGTAACCGGCGAGTTGAATTATCTCCATGCGATCACGCAGCGGCATTGGTATCGGTGCGAGCTGATTTGCCGTCGCGATAAAGAAAACTTTCGAGAGATCGAACGGCAGATCGAGATAATTGTCCCGGAACGTGTTGTTCTGCGCAGGATCTAATATCTCAAGCAACGCCGACGCCGGGTCGCCGCGAAAATCGTTGCCGAGCTTATCGATCTCATCGAGCATCATCACCGGATTGTTTACCGCAACGCGCCTTAAGCTTTGAATGATCCGTCCCGGCATCGCGCCGATGTACGTGCGGCGATGACCGCGGAGTTCGGCTTCGTCGCGCATGCCGCCGAGACTCAAGCGGTCAAATTCACGCCCGAGCGCACGTGCGATCGAGCGCCCAAGAGAGGTTTTACCGACGCCCGGCGGGCCGACAAACAGGATGATCGGCGATTTGCTGTCGGGACGGAGTTTTACGACTGCGAGCGACTCGAGGATGCGCTCCTTTATATCTTCGAGGCCGTAATGATCTTCGTCGAGCACCTTGCGCGCTGCGCCCAAATCGAGCTTCTCTTCGCTCGACCGAGCCCAAGGCAATTCGAGAATGTACTCGAGATAGGTACGGATGACGTGATAGTCGGGCGCGGCCTGCGGCAGCGCTTCCATACGTTTCAACTCGCGTGTCGCCTCTTTACGAACGTCGTCAGGCAGATCGGCTTTGTCGAGCCGCTCGCGAAGCTGAGCGGCCTCGGCCGCCTCGCCCGACTCGTCCTCGCCAAGCTCCTTTTGGATCGCCTTCATCTGCTGCCGCAGAACGTAATCGCGTTGCGATTTGTCCATCTCATGCTGAGCTTCGTTGGCGATCTTTGAGCGGATCTGCATTATCTCAAGCTCGCGTGCAAGCGCCGCATGCGTGAGCGTAAGCAGGCCGTCAACTGTTGAGGACTCGAGCATCTTTTGCTCGGTCTCAGTGCCGAGATCGAGAACCGACGCCAAAAAGTACGCAAGCTGTACGGGATTTTCCTGCGCCGTTACGGCGACCCGGATCTCCGGCGGGATTTGCGGCAGCAGCGCGAGCGCCTCTTGGATCATCCCGTGAATATTGCGTTTTAGCGCCTCGATCTCCTCGTCATCGGCGCGCGTCAATTCCGGCAGCATTCGGATCTTCGCTTTCAAATACGGCTGTTCGCCGGTCCACTCGATGATCTCGAAACGCCGCATGCCCTGAACGATCAACTGCATCACGTCCTCTGTGCGCATCATCCGCTTGATGTTCACCAAGGTGCCGGTCTTGTAGAGATCGTCGGGCTTTGCGTCGTCGCCGGTGACGTTCTCGGTCTTTGTAGTGATGCAGGCGAGAAGTTTTTCTTCGGCCGCAAGACTCGCCTCGACGGCGCGTGTCGAACGCTCGCGACCAACCGCAAGCGGCACGACAGTCTCTGGAAACAGTATCGTATTCTGCAACGGCAGAACGGCGATCTCCATCTCGTCCGGCAGTTTGATCTCCTGCGTCTTAAATTGTTGCTCGTCCGCCATACTCCATTTTTAATATCTCTTCTAACGCAGAGGCCGCAAAGCTCGCTGAGGACTAAAACCTAAATTTACAAGACCCGTGCTTCGAACTAAGCGTTCAACTCCAGTTCGTTATTTCAATCCTAAAGTATTGTCGAAAAATTCTCTTCGTTCTTTACGTTCTCTGCGTTAAATGTCTTGTTTTCAACGCGGAGACGATCAAAATCCATTTACTACTCGCCTAATGCCATCCCTCAATAGTTTCACGTTGAATTTTATTACAAGGCCGAGTCGCATATCGCTCATACGCAAATACGATAGCAACTGAGCTTCGTGAACCGGATGAATTCGTTCAACCACTTTCAGCTCAACAATGACTGAATCCTCAACGATTAGATCGAGTCGATAACCCGCATCTAGTTTTATTCCCTGATAAACAATCGGCAAAACCACTTGCCGATCAACCTTTAGCCCATTTCGAACAAGTTCATGAACTAGACAAATTTCGTAAGCCCCTCAAGCATTCCCGGTCCCAGCTCCTTGTGGACATCAATTGCAAACTCAATTATTTTTCCGCTGATGTGATTTAACTCATCGCGCGATTTTCCAACCATTTCAAATCTCTCCGCGTTGAAATCAATTTAACGCAGAGACCGCCGAGCTCGCAGAGACTAAAAAAACCGATTTACCATAGTCTTATTTCTAACTTTGCATCAAGTTTTGATCTTGTTGGACAACCTTCAAATTACTGTCTAAAACTCTCTGCGGTCTTTGCGATCTCTGCGTTTAAATATTTACTTACCTTTCTTCAGAGTGATTATCAGCAAACCGTTCTCGAACTCGTGCTCAACGGTTGCGTTGTCGATTGCCGCCGGAAAGCGCAAGGTCTTTTCAAAATTGCTGTATGAGATCTCCATCTGCTGATACGTCGCGCCGGCCGCACACGATTTGTCTTTGCGACAGCCCGCGATGTACAGAACGTTTCCCTGAATGTCGATCTCCGTGTCCTCAGCCGAGACGCCCGCAAGCTCGACCTTTACAACCCAACCGTCCGGCGTCTGATACACATCCGCCGCCGGGTACCAAAGCTGCCCCTCGCGGACATTCTTTGCCGAGCCGACAAACTGAAAATGACGATTGATCGATTTAGCCATAGTTGACGAGCGTGTTTTATCTGTTTTTATCTGTGTTATCAGTGGCTAATTTTTCTGCCAAAAGCTCGCGCCGCTTGAGATCTCTTCGAGTGTTTCGGCGATCTCACGTTCGTCTTCCATTTCGAGCGCGACGTCGGCCATTGCGATAATGCCCGCGAGCGAACCATCTTTATTTACTACCGGAATTCGACGAACCTGTTTGTCGCCCATCAGACGGATCGCCTCAAATACGAAATCTTCGGAAGCGACGGTGAACAATTCAGTTGTCATCGCTTCGCTGATCGGCGTATCAGCAGTTTTGCCTTCCGAAACCGCTCGCACAACAATGTCGCGGTCGGTGACAATGCCGATGAGCTTACCGCCGTCAACAACCGGAACCGCGCCCATATCGCCGTCGCGCATCATCGCCGCGACCTCACGCAAAGTCGCCTCGGGCGGCGCATGGCGAACATTTTTGGTCATTATCTCGCTGGCGCGCATGCGCGAAATCGCGGTTGTCTCTGCCTCGGTCATACACCCATTTTGTTCGACGCTCCTAAATAATGCAAGGAAAACGATTAGTTGGCGCCGGAGACCGATCGCGGCAGAGAGATTTAACAAACGGTTGGTCGCGTTGCAAGTGAACCGACAATAGGCATACAATCAACCGATCAAACAACATTTCTGCGTCGCGGTTCGCATTGCGATTGCCGACAGGCGCGATCTTGGGAGGACATTTTCTTGATAAAACGAAGTTATTTACTTATTTCAGCTTTGTGTTTGCTGGTTGCGACCGTCACCACAAAAGCGGCGCCGCAGGTCGGACCGATCGACACAACAGGCGAAATCAACGGCGCGCCGTATCGAATAGTTGTTCCGGCGGTTTGGAACGGCACGCTTCTCGTTTATGCACACGGTTACCGTGACAAGGCAGATCATCCGGGCGAGGTCGATAACCGCAACGCCGACATTGCACCGAGTCCGCCACTTGCCGCCGCTTTGCTCGCGCAAGGCTACGCTTTGGCGGGTTCGGCGTATAAAGACAACGGCTGGGCGGTCGAAGAAGGAATTCACGACACGAAAGACCTAGCGGTCTTTTTTCGCGGCAGGATCGCACGACCCGATCGCACGATCATCTGGGCGTTTTCGATGGGAACGGTGATCGGTTTTAAGAGCATGGAGAGCTTCGGCGGAATCTACGACGGTGCCTTGTGTGCGTGCGCGGTAGGCGCCGGTGCGACCAGTTCGTGGGACGGCGCGGGTGATCTGGCACTTGCGTACGACACCGTCTTTGGAATGCCCTCGACGTGGGGAACATTCGGCGATGTCCGCGACGATATAGATTTTGAAACGGAAGTTCAGCCGAAGCTTTTTGGCGAAGTTTCCAATCCGTTGAATTTCGCGGGTTTCGAATTTATCCGTCTCGTCACGGGAACTCCCGGCCGCGGTATCAATCCGCCGCCGCCGCCCGCATTTTATCCGGGCTGGATCTTTACCGATATGTTTTTTGCAATGGAAGCCCGTTCTGAACTTGAACGACGCGCGCGAGGTCCGATCGTTCAAAATCGTGACCGCGATTACAATCTGACTCCGGCGGAAAGAGGTTATTTGATGGCGCTCGGCGTGCCGTCTGCCGTGATCGATAATTGGCTTTTGACGATGAACGGGCAACGCACCGTCGCGCCGCCGCAGTTTTCGCGTAATTATGTCGAGCGAAACGCCAACTACAACGGCAAGATCAAAAATCCGGTGCTAACAATGCATACGCTGATCGACCCGCTTGTTACGGTTACCCAGGAAAACCGCTACGCGCAAACCGTCAACGATGCGCGGCGCGGCAATTTGCTTTACCAAGCCTTTACAACCGGCAACGGACATTGCAATTTCACGGGACCGCAACTTATTACCGCAGTTAATTCCATCAATAATTGGGTAACGACCGGAACGCGCCCGACGCAGGCAGATTTTCCGGCGGCTCTGAATTTTTTGCAAAATTACACGCCACCGCCGATGAATCAGCCATAGCCGTTGAGGGCCAACAAACGAGTTAGCCGCAGATAAATGCAGATGACGCAGATTAAGAGACATTTCTGATCTGCGTTACCTGAGCTAATCTGCGCTTAACTTTTCTTTTCGGTTAGCGAGATCATGCGCTCGAGCGCGACTTGCGCGTGGTGCTTTGTTTCGTCATCGACCACGATCTCATTTACGACGTTGCCATCGAGAAGATTCTCAAGTGCCCAGGCGAGGTTTTGCGGAGCGATGCGATACATCGTCGCGCACATGCAGAGGTCAGGTGCGAGCAGATGAATTTCTTTGTCAGGGAAGCGAGTGGCAAGGCGACTGACGAGATTCACCTCGGTGCCGATCGCCCATTTTGAGCCGGCAGGCGACTCTTCGACCGTTTTTATGATGTAGCTGGTCGAGCCGTTTAGATCGCTCTTTTCGACGACCTCGCGTGTACATTCAGGGTGAACGAGAACCTGAACGCCCGGCACTTGCTCGCGGATCTTATCGACGTGCCAATCCTTAAATCTACCATGAACCGAACAGTGGCCGCGCCAGAGTATCAATTTCGCCTGGTGCAGATCTTCTTCTGTGTTGCCGCCAAGCTCTTCGTGTGGGTTCCACAACACCATTTTGTCGAGCGGTATGCCGAACTTCGCACCGGTATTTCGGCCCAAGTGCTGGTCGGGGAAGAAAAACATCTTGTCGAACTCTTTGAGGTAGATATCAAACAGCGGCACGGCATTAGATGATGTGCAGACGACGCCCTCGTTTCTACCGCAGAACGCCTTGATCGCGGCGCTTGAGTTCATGTACGTGATCGGCGCAACTTTCTGATCCAGCACGCCGATCTCACGAAGTTGCTCCCACGCGTCCTCGACCTGGTCGATCGTCGCCATATCCGCCATCGAGCAGCCGGCTCCCATATCGGGCAAGATCACACGTTGCTGAGGTTTACCCAGAATATCCGCCGACTCGGCCATGAAATGTACGCCGCAAAACACGATCGTGTCGGCATCGGTCTGAGATGCCATGACCGCGAGTTGATAGCTGTCGCCAAAGAGATCGGCGTGACGAATTACGTCGTCGCGCTGGTAATGGTGGCCGAGAATCACCACTCGAGGGCCAAGTTCGCGGCGAGCATCTTCGATCCGCGTCGCGATCTCTTCGTCCGACATAACGAGGTAATCTTCGAGTGAGCGAGTTTGTTCCAGAACAGCGGTCATTATGAAAATAATGTCACTTTGAACAGGAAGTATCAACCAATCAGGGTTTATGCGAGATGTCCAGTTCGCGCCTGCCGTGGATGACAGTTGCGACGCGAATCTCTTCTTCGTTGATCTTGTAAATTATCCGGTAGCTGTAGGCGAATATTTCGCGGATCGATTCGTCTGCAAACTCGGGCACGATCCGTCCAATAAAAGGAAACCCTGTAAGCAGCCGTGATTTTTGAAGGATGGTTCTAACTACTGAGGAGGCGTATGCTTCTGAGTCTTGAGCAATGTACTCTGCTATAGCTTCTATATCTCTGACCGCCCGCTCGGACCAAATTACGACACGAGCCATTTTCCAAGCCTCGCCTCAACTTGATCTTGCGTAAGGCCGCCGTCACGTTCGATCGATTCGAGTCCCTTGCGCACTTTGTCGATCACATAGAGGTGATATTGCACGTCTTCGATCGAGGCGTCGCTTGGCAACCGGTCGAGCAACGAAGCAACTTCTTCTTTTATCGATGTCATCGTTTTATTCTCCGTTACAGGGACATTATACCTCAAGACTGATCTTCACGGTCAGTGCAGCGGACAAAACGAAAATTAACACACATTTAACCTGCCATTCACCTCTCGTTAACATCACGAAAATAGGCTGTCTCTTGCAGCAAACCATTTTTAATCAAAAGAAATTGCACACGTGCAAGGAGTAGATATGAAATCGCATATTTTGGCTATAGGACTATTTATTTTTGTGACTTTGGCGGGCGCTCACGCAATTAGAGCACAGGCGACGGGCGGACTGAGCGGCGTTGTAACCGATCCGAACGGAGCCTTGGTCCAAGGCGCAACGGTTGTCGTCAAAAACACCGCTACGAACTTAACGCGCAACGCCGTGACCAACGACGAAGGCCGTTGGACGCTTCCGTTGCTGCCGGTAGGGAACTACTCGGTGAGTTACGAGAAAGAGGGGTTTAAAAAGGCTCAGAGCGCGTCGGTCGACGTTGAGGCGTCGGTCACTCGCTCTGTTGAGGTGAAGCTCGACGTCGGCGTGTCTGATGTGTTTGTCGATGTGACGAGCGATCAGGCGCTGGTTCAAGCCGAAACTGCGGCGGTGACACGACAGATCACCGGTGAGCAGCTTACAAAAACACCGACATCGACCCGCAGTTTTACCGGGATCCTGGCATCGGAATCGGGCGTATCAAGTGAGCTCTCGGCCGTCGGTGTTAACGGAACGGGCAATCTATCGCCGTCGGTCAACGGCACACGAACAACCTCGACGAGTTTGTTCTTTAACGGCGTCGATGCGACGAACATAACGAGCAACGAGGGCTCGATGAGCGACAATATCTCACCCGCACCTGAAACATTGCAGGAGGTCAAGCTGCAAACCTCGCTCTACGATGCTTCGACCGGACGCTCGGGCGGCGGCAATTTTCAACTCGTGACTAAATCGGGCGGCAACCAATTTACGGGTTCAATTTATTACTATTTGCAGAACAAGGCGTTTAACTCGAACGAGTTCTTTCTGAAAGAGAGCGGCAACGAAAAGCCGCGTGCGGATCGCACGGAGACTGGTTTCACACTCGGTGGCCCGATCAAAAAAGATAAGATATTTTTCTTCGGCGGTTATCAATACACCGACGCAAACACCGGCCTCGTTCCGACGGCACGGACGCGCACGGTTCTGCCGCTTGCGATGAGCGTGCTCGGCACCGACCGCTCGAAGGCCGCGATCGCGGCGGCGTTCAATCAATTCAACGGCTGCACCGTCGGCACGAACTGCCTGCTCGCATCCGACATCAGCGATGTTGCTTTCAAGATATTTAATCTTCGCAACCCCGTGACCGGTGGGTTTTATTTGCCGTCGATCACAAACTTTAAATTCATCCCGGCGACCGCCGGTGCGACCTGTAACGCCACGAATCTCACCGACTGCTTGCGCGATCAAACAGGCTCGGGTGGCTATCAATTCGGCATGTTCCCGACGATCACGACTCGAACATTGCAGCGCAACAATCCGCTCGTCGAAGTCATCAGCGTTCAGCCGTCGCTCTTCAAACAGCATCAGTTTACGACGCGGCTCGACGGCCAATTAAGTGCGAACAACACGTTGAGCGGCACGTTCTTTTTCTCAAATTTTCCGGGTCTCGATTCGTTCCCAGACCCGAACAGCCTCGCTTCTCCCACCACGCTTCAACGCAATGATCGCAACCGCACGCTCTCGATCGGCGACACGCACATTTTTTCGCCGACGTTTATTAACGAAGTGCGGTTCGGCTACTTCGCGCTCAATAACACGCGTTCATTGACCGAGGAGTTTTCGACCGGCGATTTTACAAATGCGGCGATCGGTGTGATAAATCCGGCTTCAACCTTCGACTCGAGTGTTGCGACGACACGGCTCGGTCACTATATCGGCCGCAACAACATCGCTAACTTCTCGTTCGGCGGGCCGAACGATTCGTTCAACCGCCGCAAGCAGACGACGTTCAGCTTTGGCGACAACGTAAATTGGATCACCGGCAAACACAACATCAAATTTGGCGGCGAATACAAGCGTCATCAATATCAAACAAACCTGCCTGAAGAACAAGCGACCGAGTTTGAAAAGTTTGACTCGTTCACGCAGCTTTTGACGGGCAATGCGACCGAGGCGGACACGCAGTACGGCATCACGGACAAGGACTTTCGTTTTCAGGATTACGGCTTTTACATTACGGACGACTTCAAACTTAGCCGCAAACTAAGCCTCAATGTGGGCCTGCGTTACGAGTTGTTTATGTGGCCGACCGAGAAAAATGGCCGCATTGGGAACTTTGATCTTGAGCCATTTTTGCCTTGCTTTGCGGCGACGGGCGGCTCTAATGCGCAATGCGATAACCCAACGCCCGGCTTCTTGATCCCAAACAACGCGCGCGAGACGGGCGTCGCGATTGTCGACAGCGCGGTTGCAGTTACCAATAAAGCCAACAACAAACACACGCTAAAAGGTCAGGACACGAATAACTTTGCACCGCGCATCGGCCTCGCATACGCCGTGAATGACAAGCTTGTCTTTCGCGGAGGTTACGGTTTGTTCTACGACAGACCGTCCGCGGCGTTTATCAACACGGTGTTTTCGAATTACCCTTTCCTACGCGAGGTCGAGATCACTGTGCCGAACGGTAACGTGTCGATACCAGGTGCGTTCTCAGGGGTTCCGACAAACATACCGCTAAATCAATGGCTGCCGTTTCGCATCGTTCGGGCTTCGGGCGCGAATGGCGCGTATCAGATACGCGACAACACGCCGGTGTTTGTTGATTCACGCGGTACGCCGCAGGGTACGGGCTGCAATCCGCTGACCGGAGTGAATTGTACTCGCGGCAACATTGCCGAGACGTTCGAGTTTCGTGCGATCGACCGCAATCTGAAGACGCCGTTTATTCATCAGTGGACCGTCGGCGTGCAATACGAGGTAGCACGAGACCTGCTGTTCGAAGCGCGTTATGTCGGCACAATGGGCAAGAATCTGCTCGTGGCGACGGCGCTCAATCAGGGCTTTGATCTCAACGACCCGAACACGCCCGATCACATCTTCGAGCGGTTCAATCAGGCGTATGTTGCCGCCGGTGCGCCGAACGGAGCGCTTAACGCAGGCTCGACCGCAAGGGCGCGCGGGCTTGGCCGGGCATTCGGCTTTCTAAACACAGTGACGGGCCAAACGGATCTGAATCTGTCCGCGGCGAACGGCACTTACATCAACTTCGAAGCACGCGTTCCGGTCCTTGGCTTTAACGTGCCCGAGGCGTTACTGCTGCAATCGAAAGGCTACTCGAACTATCACGGCGGTCAGTTCAGCCTGACAAAGCGAATGTCTAAGGGTTTGCAGTTTAATGCCTCATACACTTTCTCAAAATCGATCGACGTGATGTCATCCGATCCGGGCTCGACGGCCGGCAGCGGTAAGCCGGACGTGCCGAACAGCGGATTTATAGCACAGGGCGACTCGCGAAATCTTGAGGGCAATCGCTCGGTATCAGATTTCGACCGCACACATCGCTTTAGCACGAACTTTGTTTGGGAAATTCCGACCGGCGGACGCGCAAGTCGATTTGTCAGTGGCTGGACGGTGTCAGGCTTTTTCCAGGCCCAGTCGGGAACGCCGTTCACAGTCTTTGCATCCGAACCTGAGATCCAAAATGTCTCGCAACTTACGAATCTCACGCGCGGCTCCGGCGGCATTTATCGACTTGGTTTCGGGCGTCCGAACATTTCATGCGACGCTTCGAGTGTCGTATCGAATGCGACGACGAGCAATCAGAACGTGATCAACTCCAGCTGCTTTAGCTCGCCGCTCGGCGGATTTGGCAGCCTCGGTCGTAATACGTTTCGCGGCCCCGTGCAGAAACGTCTCGATCTGAGTTTTGCGAAGAGTACAAAGTTGACCGAACGCGTAAGCTTCGAGCTGGGCTTTGACCTGTTCAATGTCTTTAACACGGTGAATTTTGCAAATCCGAACAGCGATCTGCAGGACGCGGTCGATTTTGGCATTGTCACAAATACCGTCGGCGGGCCGCGTGTCGGGCAGTTTAGAGCGAAATTGCGGTTCTAAGCTTGGTGGTTTTCTCTGCGATCCTTGCGTCATTGCGTAAGAAAACGGTTTCACGCAAAGGCGCTAAGAAATCAAAGGTGTGATTACCACTAACGTAACAGCTTTGTTACACATAGATATGGCTTCGCGTCGCAAACCGGCGCGAAGTCTTATACAATTTAGGAGACGAGAATCATGCAGCAGAGCATTCTGATAATCGAGGACGATCCTGATATCGCCGAGAGCGTGAGATACAACCTTGGCCGCGAAGGCCTGATTGTTAATATCGCGCAGAGCGGTGAGCAGGGTTTCAAGATGGCGACCGATCCTAAGCGTACGCCGTCGCTGATCGTCCTCGATCTGATGCTGCCCGGCATGAACGGCTCGGAGGTTTGCGAGCGGCTCAGGCGAAAACCCGAGACAGAAAAAATTCCGATCATCATCTTAACCGCGAAAGCCTCCGAGTCGGACAAGATCGCGGGTCTCGATCTCGGTGCCGATGACTATATGACAAAGCCGTTCTCGGTCAAAGAGCTTACGGCGCGCATCCGCGCGGTTCTGAGGCGCAGTAATGAAGATGGATCGCCGTCATATACGGACGGGAAAATGTCGATAGATTTTGAGGACGTTCGGGTCACTTGTTGTGACAAAGAGGTGAAGTTGACCCGCAAAGAGTTTGCCTTACTCGCCGCGCTTGTAAAAAGCCAGAACCGTGTGGCGACGCGACAAAAGCTGCTCGACATGGTTTGGGGATACGACTATTACGGCGACACACGTACGCTCGACGTACACGTACGCCGCTTGAGACAAAAGCTCGGTGACGAGTGCGCCGCGTCGATCGAAACGGTCGTCGGCGTCGGGTATCGGTTTACGGGTAATTATTGATTGATAGTTTCTTTGCGATCTTGGCGTCTTTGCGTGAAACTCCGTTCTATTTCACGCAAAGTCGCAAAGAACGCAAAGTCGAACCGTAAGCGCAGAGATCGGATAGTTTAATGACTCAAATCGCTGTAATAAAAGATGCTGCGAGTTCTTCGCGTCTGTTGCTGAACGAGATGATCAGCAGCATGCGCGAGGGAATTATTCTTGTCGAACACGATGGCGTCATTTCTGCGTCGAACGCGGCGGCGAGCGACTTTCTTGGCGGCAAGGATCTTGGGTCGCAGCATCTGAGCTCGGTTATCGATAATGAGATCATCCACGACGCTTTTAAGAACGCGCTTGAGAGAGACGAACGCACGGAAACGAAAGTCGAAATTCGCGTACGCAACGATAACCGCGTTTACGACATGCGCGTAACGCCGTTGAGTTTTGCGGATACGAAGGGGCGCGCAAGCGCGATCGGTATCTTCTACGACATAACGCGGCTCGAACGCCTCGAGAAAGTCCGTCAGGAGTTTTTGTCGAACGTTTCGCACGAGCTTCGCACGCCGCTCACCTCGATACTGGCATTCGTCGAGACGCTCGAGGACGGTGGTTTGTATGATCGCGAAAACAATCAACGCTTTCTCGAGGTCATTCGCCGCAACGCTGAGCGTATGCATCATCTTATCGACGATATTCTCGAACTCTCGGCGATCGAGGCAGGAAAGATCGAGATCTTAGCTCGAGAATTTCTGCTCTCGCCGCTCGTCGATGAAGTCTGGGCGTCGATGTCGCGAAAGGCGGAAAAGAAACATATCTCGTTCACGAACGAGATTGCCCTTGATGTCATGATATTTGCCGACTCGCGTCGGATCGAACAGATCCTGACAAACCTTTTCAGCAACGCCGTGAAATTCACCCGCGAGGGCGGCCGGATAGCCGTCGCTTATGACAAGTCGGACTCGTTGCACCAAATTCGCGTGATCGACAACGGCGAGGGGATCGCTGCCGAGCAACTTCCTCGTATCTTCGAACGGTTTTACCGAACCGACACGGCACGCTCGCGTGAACTCGGCGGTACGGGTTTGGGACTCGCGATCGTAAAACATCTCTCACGGCTTCACGGCGGCGAAGCGAGCGTCGAGTCAACACTCGGCAAAGGCTCGACGTTCACCATCGAGCTTCCGGCGAATTAGATCACGCCCGCCAGTTTTTCTATTAGTAAGACTATTCCGTAAGAGAGTGCTGCGATAAGCGCGGCCATCGGGATTGTGAGAACCCATGCCCAGACGATGCGCCCCGCGACACCCCACTTTACTGCGGAGAAGCGTTTCGCCGAACCGACACCGACGATCGCACCGGTGATCGTGTGCGTTGTTGAGACCGGAACGCCAGTTACCGTAACGGCAGCAAGCGTCATTGCGGCCGCAGTTTCTGCACAAAAACCGCCGACCGGCTGCAGTTTCACGATCTTTGTGCCCATCGTTTTTACGATGCGCCAGCCGCCGGACAACGTTCCGAGACCGATTGCCGCGTGTGCGGAGAGCACGACCCATAAAGGTATTTCAGGCAGTTTTCCTTCGGCTGTCATTTGCAGGAATCCGCCGGCAACGAGTGCGATAGTTATCATACCCATCGTTTTTTGTGCGTCGTTGCCGCCGTGTCCTAAGCTAAATGCTGCAGCCGAAAAAAATTGTCCGACGCGAAAAACTTTATCGACTCGATTCACTGACACACGGTGAAATATCCAATAGACGATGACCATAAGCGTAAAGCCAAGCGTCATGCCGATCAGCGGCGAGAGCACGATGAACGACAGCGTTTTGATCCAGCCGGCAGCTTTTAGAACTACAAACGGTGAATCAAACCCTGTCTGATAGATGAACGCCGTCATCGCCGCACCAGCGTAACCACCGACTAGCGCGTGCGAACTCGACGTCGGCAGGCCAAGATACCAGGTGATCAGATTCCAAACTATTGCTCCGAGCACACCGGCGAGCAGGACAAACAGCCGGTCGCCGCCATCGATTTTTGTGATATCGACCAGGTCGCCCCCGATGGTTTTCGCGACTGCCGTGCCGAAAACAAGAAACGCGATGAAGTTAAAAAACGCCGCCCACGCGACAGCCGCACCGGGCGAGAGCACTCGTGTCGCGACGATCGTCGCGATCGAATTTGCCGCATCATGAAACCCTTTGATGTAATCAAACACGAGCGCAACGATGATGATCAAAACGACAAGGCTAAAGGCTGCGGTTTGTGAATCCATAAGAAAATGGAAAATGGAAAGCGGAAAGCGGAAAATACAGCGTTTCTATATTTTCAATTTTCCATTCTCAATTGTGTTTTAAGACTATGCTCTCGATGATATTGCCGACGCTCTCGCAACGGTCGGTCCCGTTTTCGAGGATCTCGTAAAGTTCTTTCCACTTAATGATCTTTACAGCATCCGACGTTTTGAACAGTGCCGCCATTGCACGGAAGTAAACCTCGTCGGCGTCATTTTCGAGTCGCTGGATGTCGAGCAGGTTTTGCTCCATACCTTTTGCGGTCTTAAGGTGCGAGACGGCACCATGTATTTCGACCGCCTGTTTTTGCAGTACGACGGCAAGCTCTACGGCAAACGGGTCTGACTCATGAATGTTGTACATCACCACGGCCCGGGCCGCCGCATCAATGTAATCGCAAACGTCGTCAAGAGCGACCGAGAGAGTGTAAATGT
>JBJXFZ010000049.1:0-19934 GCA_046154245.1 Pyrinomonadaceae bacterium | reverse complement strand
TGCTGCTCGGCGACGGTTCATACGATTCGCGCAACTACGAGGGTTTTGGCTACTGGAATATGGTGCCGCCAAAGATCGTCAACACCGTCTACTCTGAGGCCCCGAGCGACGAGGCGCTGGGCGATTTCAACGGCGACGGCCTCGCCGAGTTGGCGATAGGCCGTATCCCGGCTCGCACCGCTCCGGTTATTACAACCGTTTACAACAAAACGGTTGCGTTTGAAACACCTGCGATGCAGAACTTAAATCGCGGAGCAGTTTGTGCTTACGATTTTCCGATCGGGTTCGATTTTCAGGCAACGTGCCAGCTACTCCACGATGAATTGCCTCCATCTGTTCCCCGAATACTTGTGGGTCGCGGAGATGTGAATGCTCAGGCGACGCTGATCAATGAGATCAACACCGGACGTTTCATTGTAAATTATTCTGGTCATGGGACCACCGGACTCTGGGCAAACGGCAGTTTTTTTGGCATAAGCAACGTGCCGCAGCTGACAAACACAAACCCGACCGTCTTTACGATGCTGACCTGTTTGAACGGATACTTTATCGGCCCTAATGACGGACTATCGGAAGCTTTAATTAAGAAACAGGGCGGCGGCGCGGCCGCGGCTTGGTCATCAACCGGACTCACGACGCCGGATATTCAACTTATCATGGGCCTTCGATTTTACGAGCAGATGGGTCAAGGCTCGATCACACGATTAGGCGATCTTGTTAGGGACGCAAAAACGGCAATACCTTTCGGTGCGGATACCCGTCTTTCGTGGGCGTTACTCGGCGATCCGATGATGAAGATCAGACCGTAGATCTGCTAAGTCGTCTGAAACTAGAAAGGCATCCGTTCGTCGCGGATGCCTTTTTTTGATTTTGAATACTCGCGGCAGGAGTCGAACCTGCGACTTCTTCCTCCGGAGGGAAGCGCTCTATCCACTGAGCTACGCGAGCATGAAACCGCAGTATATCACCTAGCTTCTTCGCGAGGAACGAACCTGATCGTCTTGATCCGGACTGGCTCGACCGGGCGCTCGCCGTCTTTTGGCTGCACGCCTGAGATCGTACGGACGTTGTTCATTCCGTCGATAACCTTCCCAAAGATCGTATAGCGATTGTCGAAGCCCGACTCGCGCTTGAGCGTAATAAAAAACTGTGAGTTGGCAGAGTTATTGTCCGGCCCGCGGGCAGCCCCGACGATTCCGGTGTCGTATGGAATGTCCGAGAACTCTGCGACGACATTCGGTTTGTCGGATTTGCCCGTGCCGTCGTTCGCAGGGTTGTTGTCCTTAGAGAGCGGATCTCCGCTCTGGATCACAGACTGGTTTATCCTGTGAAACGTTACGCCGTCGTAAACGCCCTCCTTGGCGAGCTGCTTAAATCGCTCGACCATCTTTGGCGCGATATTCGAGTAAAGCTCGATCTTGATCGTGCCATAGGCGGCCGAGTTCTCCATCTCGATCACCGCAACTTCTGAGTCGGCGACAGGAGCAACACCTTTTTTGACCTCCGCGGTCCCGGATTTTGAGTTTCCGTTCTTTGAAGTCTCGCTGCAAGAAAATCCGGCAGCTACAGTCAACAGAATCGTAACAATAAGCAAATTTTTCATATCAGATCGTCTTTTCGCTATCCAGAATTATCGTCACGGGCCCATCGTTGACGAGCTCGACATCCATCATTGCCTGAAACTGTCCCGTCGCGACCCTTGCGACCGACTCGCGTGACCTCGCAACAAAATATTCGTAAAGCTCATTGGCCTTATCAGGGGCGGCCGCGCTAATGAATGACGGTCGCCGTCCGCGACGAGTGTCACCGTAGAGCGTAAATTGTGAAACAACTAACAACTCGCCGGTGACGTCAAGAAGCGAGAGATTCATCTTATCGTCCGAATCCTCGAAAATGCGGAGATTCAATATCTTTTCACTCAAATAATCGGCGTCCGATCTTTGGTCAGTCGCAGCCACGCCGAGTAGCACGAGCAGGCCCCGCCCGATTTCACCCACTTCGCGGCCATCGACAGTTACCTTTGCACGTGAGACACGCTGAACGACGGCACGCATCCCGAGGGTTATGAAATACCGTCTTCGATCGTGACCTTGTTCATCACGACCGCCTCAAGCGGTTTGTCGTTTTGGTTTCTATCAACGTTTGCGATCGCATCGACGACATCCTGACCTTCCAGGAGGCGGCCAAACTTCGTATAGCTCGGCGGCAGAGGGTAATCGACGTGCATAATGAAAAACTGGGAACCGTTTGTATTCGGGCCTGAATTTGCCATTGCGACGGTGCCCTTTTCGTACATGCCCGCGTACAGCATCGAGCCGCGGTTGATCTCGTCGTCAAATTTGCCGCCCCACGCCGATTCGCCGCCGTAGCCCTCGCCCAAGGGGTCGCCGCCCTGGATCATGAAGTTCGGTATTACGCGGTGAAAGATCACGCCGTCGTAATAGTTCTTATCCGCCAGCATCCTGAAATTCTCAGTCGTCTTTGGCGCGTCTTGTTCTAAAAGCTCGAATTTTATCGTGCCCTTGTTCGTTTCGATAACCGCAATTCTATTGCTCACTAATTACTCTCCTGGTTTAAGATAAATCTCTCTATCGCAGCGGCAACGCCGCTCTCGTCATTACTTAATGTTGTATAAAATTCGTCTCTCTCAAGCAACTGCGGATCGGCGTTACCCATGACGACAGCCGTGCCTGCGTACTCGAGCATCTCGAGATCGTTAAAATTATCACCGATCGCCATGACGTTTTCGCTTCGCAGGCCGTTGATCTCGGCGAGTTTCGCAACGCCGTGACCCTTTGAAGCGTCGGGCGGCAGAATGTCGATCAACGTAAAATCCAGGTGTGGATAAATAGTAGGCAAGATCGTGACTGCGCCCGCAAGCTCGCGAGTGAGTACAGAGAGCATCGCGCTCATCGCGTCGCACCCGCCGGAGAACGAGATATGGACGATCTCGTGTTCGTGCAACACGGCTTCGAGTTGTGGAACGTGCTCGACGCCTTGTCTACCTGATTCGCCGCCGTGGAGATTCTCGGACCAGCGCAGATATTGTTTTAGCGGCACGTTATGTTCCGAGACGCGGTCGTAGAGCAGCGTGCCGAGCCCATTCGGATCGGTGCTGACCAACGCATCGCCGCCGTAGTCTTTGCCGACGCGGATGATTTTCGCACTCGCTTCGGTCGTGAGCAGGGAACACGAGACGCTTTCTTCCGATGCGGCATATTTGAGCAGTGCTCCGTTATGAGTCACCAGCGGCGCATTTAACTCAAGATCCAGGCCGACCGGCTGCGCGTCGCGAAAACGACGGCCCGTTGCGATCGTAACAAGCACGCCGCGTTCCTCGGCTGCTCGGATCGCCTGGCGGTTCGAGGCCGTGACCTCGCCGCTCGAATTCAGCGTCGTTCCGTCAAGGTCAAGAGCAAGAAGTTTGATCATTGGTTAGCATTAGCCCGCTTTTCTTGTCGTTCCTTCTCAAGCCACTGTTGATACTTCGCCTTGCCTTTTTCAAACTCAGCCGCGGAGGCATAGAACCAGTGCGAGCCGTCGTTTGCATCGACGTTTCGGACATAGAAAATGTAGTCGTTCGTCTGCGGGTTCAATGCGGCACGAATGGAACTCTCGGTAACGGACGAGATCGGGCCGGGCGGAATGCCGGTCTTTTTTCGAGTGTTGTAGGGCGAATCGACTTCGAGATCACTCTTATGAATTGTGCCGTCCCACCGGCCCATCATCTTGGCGATATAGACGTTTGTCTGGTCGATACCGAGCGGAACATTACGCGAAAGGCGGTTGTTTATGACCCCTGCGACTATCGGGCGTTCTGCCTCGACGCCGGTTTCGGTTTCGATCAGTGATGCTATCGTGACGATCTCGTGCGGCGTACGTTTTAGATTGTATGCGGCGAGCGTCCAATCGGGTTTCCAGAACTTGCGAAACTGGTCGACCATCGCCTTGATGATCTCCTGCGGCTTTGTGCCCTTTGGAAAACTGTACGTGCTCGGGTAAAGATAACCTTCGAGATTTTTTGCGGTCGGCGAGATGTCGCGGATCGGCGTCGTGTCATCCATCAACGCAATAATCGCTGCGTCATCGACAGGCGGATTTTGAGGAAATTTCTCTGCGATTCGCTTGGCTATATCAAAACGCGTAAAGCCCTCGGGAATAACGAGCTTGGTCGTTTGCAGCTCGCCTTTCTCGAGTTCCTTTAAAACCTGAAGCGGCGTTATCGGGGATGCGAATTGATACTCGCCCGCCTGAAGTTTGCTCGCGTCGCCAAAAAAACGCAGATAATAACTGGTTGCCGTTGGGTTGACGATGATGCCCTCATCCGTGAGTTTCGCAACGATCTCACGCGGCGTCGAACCTTTTTCGATCTTGACATAGTCCGCCGTCCGGCTGTGCTCGTGCGGCTTACTCACCGCGCTAAATATCCAATAAGAAACGCCGGCAATTACGATTACCGCGAGAGCCATGATGATGAAGATGATCGAGACAATACGCTTCATTTGTCGAAAGTTTAGCAATAGGCAAAAATGTATTCAAAATGGCGACGAAGAGAATATTTGCGGCCGTCGACATTTCCGACGAAGCGAAGACGTGCGTCGGCGAGTACGTGCAAGAATTGCGAGAGAGGTTTGCCGACTTGCGCGTTCGATGGGAACGAAGCGAAAAATTACATGTTACGGTACATTTTGCAGGTGATCTTGACGACGGCGAGCTGGCTTCGTTTGAAGAGCGGGTTGCCGCCGCTGCCGTCACTACGGAGCCATTCGTCATCGCGATCGACGGCACGGGAGCATTCGCAAAGCGCCGCAGCCGCGCGAACGTCTTATGGCTGGGCCTTGGTTCACATGGGGAATTAGAAAAGCTCGCGGCGAGTCTGGCCGACGACGATTCCCGATTTCACGCTCACCTTACGATCGCGAGGCTTAAGGACGCGAACCGATGTCGCGACCTGATCGACAAACATCTTGGAGGGCAATTTGGGAGAATCGGCTTTAACGCGACTGAGATCGCAATCTACGAAAGCACCCTCACGGCGGCCGGGTCAGTCTACACTGTCGTCTCAAAACATCCTTTGAGCAAATCTTAGTTCGCGGCAAGATATTTCTCGATGGTCGAGGCAACGGCTTCGCTGTCCGGTTTTTCTTTTGTGGCAAATCGCGCAACGACCTTACCATTTTTGTCGAGCAGAAACTTATTGAAATTCCAACTAATGTCGCCGCCAAATTCAGGGTTCGACTCTTTGCTCGTCAGAAAGGTGTAAAGCGGGTGTTGGTCCTTCCCCGTGACAGAGATCTTTGCAAACAAGGGAAACCTGACACCAAAATTAGTAGAGCAAAACTCCTTAATGTCGGCCTCGGTGCCGGGTTCCTGACCCAGAAAGTTGTTTGCGGGAAAACCAAGTATCGTGAAACCCCGAGCTTGGAACTTCTCGTAAATCGCCTCGAGGCCTTCGTATTGCGGCGTGTAACCACATTTGCTCGCTACATTTACGATCATCGCGACCTGGCCTCGGTACGCGTCGAGTTTCACATCTCGACCGTCAATGTCCTTCATTGTAAACTCGTAGATCGACTTTTCGGGTGGTGCGGTCTTTGGCGTGGCGTTCAAGATAAAGCCGTATTTGTAGGCCAGACCGGCGACTATGATACCCGCGAAGATGAGGACGAAGACTAAAAGTTTCAGCATCTATTTCTCCAACTCACGCGGGCTTCGCGGCGGTTTTGGCAGTTCGTTGCCGCCCGACTCACCGGTTTCGCTAAAGACCTCTTTGAATGCTCCTACGCTGGCGAGCACGCCGCTCGTCTCGGTCGGCATGAATATGACCTTCGAGTTCTGTGTTCGAGCCATATCGCGTAACGAATCGACATACTTTGACGTGATCAGATACTGGGCCGTTTTTCCACGATCACCTATCGCGCCGGCGATCTGAGCGATCGCCTGAGCTTCGGCGGCCGAGTTGATCAGCCGAGCCTGTGATGCGCCCTCGGCATCGAGGATCGCTGATTGCTTGTTGCCCTCGCTACGAGTAACCGCGGCTTGCTTTTCGCCCTCGGCACGCGTGATCGCGGCTTGTTTGTCACCCTCGGCCTGCAAGATCAGGGCACGACGATTACGTTCGGCCGTCATCTGTTTCTCCATTGTGATACGGACGTCCTCGGGCGGATTGATGTTCTTTACATCGACGCGCGTCACCTTGACGCCCCATTTGTCGGTTGCCTCGTCGAGAATGAGCCGCAACTTTGCGTTTATCGAATCTCGGGACGAGAGCGTGTGATCGAGATCCATTTCGCCCATAACGGCGCGCATTCCGGTGATCGTTAACTGCACGAGAGCACCGACGAGGTCGGCGACCTCGTAGACGGCCTTTGTCGGGTCGGTGATCTGCCAGTAGACGACCGAATCAACATTGATCGTCACGTTGTCGCGTGTAATGACGGGTTGCGGCGGCATGTCGATGAACTGCTCTCGCAGGTCGATGGAGGTTAGACCGGGACGAGTGCCGCTCCAGAACACCGAACGCGGCGACTCGAAAAACGGCACGATTATATTCAAACCGCTGTTCGCCAGACGATTAAAACGTCCGAGCCGCTCGATCAGCAGTACGGTCGATTGGGGTACGATCTTGATCGTTTTCCATAGGACGACCAACATTGCGATGCTCAGGATTATCAAAAAAATTGCGCTAAGGCCGTAGAGTTCCATTTATCCCTCCGATGTTGTTCAAGGCAGATATTATCATTTCAGGTCGCACTTGGGCGAACGAAGTGATTCGCTTATAATCACGCCATATGACCGTCACAATGAAAGAGATCGAGGCCGCTCGGGAGCGGCTTAAGAGCGTGATACTGCCGACGCCGATGATCGCTGACGGGCGGCTAAAACGCGAGGTCGGCGTAGATGCTCACCTAAAGGCCGAGTCGCTGCAGATCGGCGGATCGTTCAAGATCCGAGGCGCGTTTAATAAGATCTCACAGCTTTCTGATGATGAAAAAGAGCGCGGCGTTATTGCGGCATCAGCCGGTAATCACGCTCAAGGCGTCGCCCTCGCGGCAAAACTCACGAATATCAAAGCGACGATCGTGCTGCCGGAATTTGCTCCACTGACAAAGATAAATGCCACACGCGGCTTTGGAGCGGATGTCGTCCTGCACGGCTCGACCTTTGACGAGGCGATCGCGCACTCACGCGAGTTACAACAAAAGCACGGATATACTTACGTTCACGCCTTCGATGACGAAAGGGTCATCGCGGGTCAGGGCACGATCGGCGTCGAGATAGTCGAATCGCTGCCTGAAGTCACGACCGTTGTCGTTCCAATCGGAGGCGGCGGTTTGATCTCGGGAATTGCGACTGCCGTGAAAGATCTCAAACCGAATGCTCGCGTCATCGGCGTGCAGGCTGAGAACGCGGCGTGGGCAAACCCCAGCATAAAAGCCGGTCGCGTGGTTGACGCCGAGATGAGGCCGACGATCGCTGATGGCATAGCGGTAAAACATCCGAGCGAACTAACTCTGTCGATCATCCGTGAGAAGGTCGATGAAATTGTCGAGGTCAGCGAAGAAGAGATCGCACGGGCGATCTTTTTCTGCGTGCAGAACAATCGCTTGGTCGTCGAGGGCGCGGGGGCCGCAGGCTTAGCAGCGTTGCTGGCAAAGAAGGTCACGTTCAAATCAGATGACGTTGTCTGCGCGTTGCTGTGCGGCGGGAACATAGATGCCAACCTCCTCGCTCGCGTACTCGAACAGGTTCTCGTTCGTCAAGGCCGCTATGTAATGTTCCGCGTGCTTGTGCTTGATCGCCCCGGCATGCTCGCCGGTCTCTTGAACAGAGTTGCCGAGTCAGGGGCAAATGTAATCGAGGTCTTTCATCGCCGGGCGATGTGGCTCGCTCCGCTCGGTTATGTCGGCATCGAAATGCTGCTCGAGGTTCGCGACGAAAACCATGGCCGCGCAGTCCACAAACACCTTGAAGCGGCAGGCTATAACGTCGCTCGCGAAGGTGAAGCCGATTGGGAAGAATAGCGGGCGCTATTTGCGATTCAAATTCTCATCATACAGCGATCGGTAGATGCGGTAGTTGGTCATCCAAGGAGTGCAGAAGCCCGCACGAAGTAAGGGCGCTCGTTGCAAATCACGATGATGAATATCCTCGAAGATCTCGAATACGAAATAGAACACTTCGATGAATCCTCATTTCCGCTTGCCTACCTCATCACATTTCGCACCTTCGGCACATGGCTGCATGGCGACGCGCGAACGTCCGTGAGTCGTGACGGACGAAATCGTTACGGAACACAACGGATAAAACCAAGGCCCCAACTTGAAGCTGCGATGAAGCGCAATCGAACTCACCAAGCTATTTTCTTGAATCTGAGAATGCGAAAAGCCGTTTTGCAAGCGGTTAGAGGCTTTTGCAAACGTCGTGGTTACAAGCTACTCGCGGTCAACGTTCGATCTAATCATGTTCATATCGTCATCGCTGCGCAAGCTCAGCCGGAAAGAGTAGCCGACTCTATAAAAGCAGTGTCAACGAAAATAGTGCGGGAGAAGGGGCTTATCAAAGCGAATGCCAAAGTCTGGTCTAGAGGACGCAGTCGTCGATATTTGTGGAAGCCGCAGCATGTGACGAGCGCAGTCGAATACGTTCTCTATAATCAAGGCGATGCTGAGTTTGAGCGCTCGGAGTGACGATTGTCTTCGCGGCGGCCGCGAGCGCCCTTACTTCGTGCGGGCTTCTGCTGTTGGACTCGCCACCTTGAAATACGTTACTTTCGATTCAAAGTCTCATCATACAGCGACCGATATATGCGATAGTTTCGCATGACTTTCTGGACATAATCCTTTGTCTCGGCGAAACCGATCTCAGCGGTGAAGATGCCGGCCTCGCGCGGTTTTGAGCGATTGAGCCAGCGAGCGGCGTTGTCCTCGCCGCCGTTGTAACTTGCCGCGACGGCCTCGTCGAGGCCGCCGAATTGTTTTTTCAGGGCTGCGACATATTCACAGCCGATGGCGATATTAACAGATGGTTTATACAGATCGTCGGGCTGAATGGTAGGGAAACCAGCCTGTCGGTTGTATTTGAGCGCCGTGTCATAAACGAGCTGCAGCAAGCCTCGAGCCGCCGAAGGCGATTTAGCATCGGCGCGAAACGAGCTTTCCTGCTTCATGACCGCAAGCAAAAACCGCGGATCGATCTTGCGCGGACGAGCGTGTCTCAAGAGCTCAGTGCGATAGGGTGCCGGAAAGTCCTTTGCCGTGACAGAAGCTGTCTTGGTGACCCGCCCGCCATTCACTCTATCGAGAGCGAGACCGCTGAAATACGAGGACGAACCTTCGGGAAACGAGCCATACATCGCCATAGCTTCGTTTCGCCTTCCTTGTTTCTCGAGCGCAAAGCCGCGCAGGAACCTTACTTCATCGGCGCTCGTCATCGAACCTGCGAATTTAGCCTGTGCCTGCATCAACGCCGCGGTCGCCTCGGCCTCCTGCCATTTGCCGCGATACATCTCCATCCGAAGACGCGCGTGCAGAGCGCTTGCCTCAGTCGATGTTCCGGCAAATCTTGCGCGCGCCTTATCGACCCAGGCCGACGCGTCGTCGTATTTGCCGCCCTCACGCAGGGCATCGATCGTATTCAGATACGCACCGTCGATACGCTCGCCCGTCGGATACATCACGGTGTACTGCTCGTAGATCTTTGCCGCGTCCAAGTGCTTGCCGAGCCGGACATGACACGCACCCTTGAACGAAAGACCTTCGCGTCCATCCTTCGTTGCAGGGAACTCACGCGCCACACGGTCGAGCCACGGAATCGCTTTGTCGTAGGAGCGCTCCCAATAATACGAACGACCGGTCATAAACAACGCCCCGGACATTGCCGCGTCGGTGCCGAAATTATCAATGATCTTTTGGAAATGTTCGCGCGACTCAGGGAAGTGACGGTTATCAAAGTAGACCTTGCCCCTGCTGAGATGCTCGGCGGCGGTCAAAGTGACGAGCTTACCGCGAGCGTCGCGACTGGAACGATCCTTTTCGATGACCAGACGCAACGCTGCGTCGGACTGCGAGTAAACAAAATTCGATAACACGATCGTCAGAGCGGCAAGGACTACTAACTTTTTCATAATTTTACTTAGCGGTGCCGTGAGATGACACGCCATAGATTACCGATTTTTAGACGAATCGGCAATCGAAACTGTTGCAGACGATTCGTCGCCAGACATCTTTCCTTTGCGGCTCCGTCGCGGGCTTGACACCCTTGCGTGAGAAAAGCGATTTCACACAAAGACGTATAGAACCCAAAGGTTGCAGATCAAAATTCGCAATGTCCAATCACACTGTCCTCTGTCGATAAACGCAACCTTCTTTGCTATCATTCGTAATTGAAGAGTTATGAGTCCATGCCGAAATTGCGGAAAGGTCAATGCTGCGGAAAGTCACTTCTGCCGGTTCTGCGGTACCAAGCTCGCGGGTATTGCGAGCGGAACACCGCAGCCAATGCCGCAGCAAACTGCGCCTAGTCCCTACGAGTTGCCACCGCTGCAGCCGTATTCATGGAAGACAGACGAGTTCAAACGCAGTTACGACGCGCGTAAGACCGATCAGTTCGACCACGGATCCGTCGCTCTTGCAACCCCGCTCTATCAGCAGCCGGCTCACCTCGCACACCAATCGCCCCATTACGCGGCGCAGCTTTTTCGCTGTCCGAATTGCACGACCGAGATGATGCCCCGATTTGAGAAAAAGATCTCGACGACTGGCTGGATAGTTTTCGCTGTTCTTCTTGTTGCCTTTTTTCCGCTGTTCTGGATCGGCTTGCTGATCAAAGAGGACGTGCCATTCTGCCAAACTTGCAACGCAAAGCTCACGCTTGGACCTTACCGATAATAATATCCTCGGGGATGTTCGATCTTTACTTCGGGGTTTGTGCTCGTAACGCTAATCTTGTAGTAACCCTTTTTCATGTGCGTCGAGAGATAGCTGAGCGCAAACTGGCGATTCAGGGTGAGGGCAAGCTCGCGAAAATACGGAAGGTAACTAACCGGCGCAAAAGACCCGCTTCCGAACGCGCGGCCGCCTGTCTCGTCCGACAGTTTTGCGAGAGCACCTTGAGCGCCAAGTATCAGTATCGAGTTGCCGCCTTCGGTAAGCGTCGTCGGCGAATAAAAAGAGTAAACGGCAATGCTGCGTCGTTGAGCCTTTAAGATCGCCTGATCGAGGTCGTAACTCTGCGAAATCGACGCAAGATTTAGACCGTTGCTAGTATCGAGACCATCGGAAAATAGTAGTATTGCTCGACGCCCAGCCGGCACACCGTCGAACCGGCCGACAATGTCGCTTATGCTGCCGTACGGACTTCGCGGCGCCTGGCCGGACGACCCTGCTACGATACGCAAACTCTTTGCCGCCGCTTCCAGATCGTCGGTAAACCGCTGCCGGATTTGCGGGGCACCGCTGCGCAGATATGCAACCATGACACGCGTACCCTTTGGCAGGCCGCGGATAAACTGCTTGATGTCCTCGATCTGTAGATTGAAATTTGTTGCGAGATCGTCCTGGACCAAGATCGCGATCGAAAGCGGCGTGTCGCTCACACTGCGGATCGACAAGATCTGTTGTTCATCTTTGCCTTCTTTGACGATGAGTCTGTCAGCCTGAACGAGCTCCTCGGCCTGTCGCTCTCGCAGTTCTTTTTTTGTAAATATCGAAATTGGGATAGTCACGGTCCGTACGCTAGGTTTTGGTGTCGGCTGCGATAACGCCGCGAGCGGCAACGCCAAAAAGATAAGCGGCAATATCGAGCGCAGTTTCATAACGTCTCCTGATGACTGAATCTTATTACATTTCGCGGCAAATGCTAAACTTTCGATGCCGCGAGGGCGTAGAAGGTTTCCGCGATTGCCGAGCGATTGCGCTAGACTTAACGAGTTTGAGCATATATGTACGAGATCACCGAAAGCGACCTTACACGCGGGCGTAGGCTTAAGATCGGAGCCATTGCGTCGCCGGTCATCTTAACTCTCGTTCCGGCGTTGATCACGCTTGTATTGATGCTTATTGCCGCGAGCGGTCCGCCGGCGGCGGCTGTAATCTTGTTCTTTGGATTGATAGCGACGGCGATAGGTTTTGTCGCTGGCGTGGTGACCGCACTGATACTTACATACCGCCGCAGCGTCTGGACGAAGGAGATGCGTGAGAAGATAGCCGCTGACGGCATTCGCGCGGGCGAGATCGACTGGTTTTGGGGCGAGATGAAGCCGAGCGAAAAACGAGCGCTTCGGGCCGTCGAAGCTCGCGATCTGCTGCTGGGGGATGCTTACAGAGAAACGCTGGCGTCACGTCTGACGGCAACCCGGATCCTCAAATCATCAAAAAAAGAACTACTACTTTCGAAAAGGCGAGAGAGTTCGCTGCGACAATTAAAGAGTCCTAGAGCTGGTGAATTTCGCGCAACCATCCAAAGCGACATCGAGAAGATCAGCAAGATCAACGACGAAGCCAAATTGATGCTCGTCGAGGCTGAGTCGCGTTTGCAGATGATCGAGGCTGCCGCCAGCCGTGCCGGCGGTCTCGCTGATAACGAGCTCGCGCTAAAGAAGCTTACGGCTCGCGCCGCTGAGCTACCGCTCGCGCTTGAGAGTGCAAAGATGACCGACGAGATTCGCCTTGAGTTGGAAAAGGAAGGTCTTGATTAGTCAGAATCGCCTGCGGTAGTGGGCGGTTGGAGTTGAATAAGATCTCATGTTAAACCATCCGCTACCGCAGATGATCGTGACTTGTGGCGAATGAGAACCGCAAAACCGTTCGAACGTATGAATTGAACCTGTGATTTACAGGTGGGTGGCCTTCTATCCCGATTCACATCCGGATATCAAAGCCGGTTTCTATGGCGAGTTCCTCGTGAGGAATCGCACCGAAGACGCGGCATTGGCCTCCCGGCATTCATATGTTGGCTCAATTGTAATTGCGTTCGTGACGAGCAACGCAGTCAAATTCATTCGCCACGCGCATTCTAGCACATTACTGTTCGGCCTCGACAACCTGGGTCGAGACGTCGCGATGTTTGAGAAGTTTGTCGAGCATCTCAGAACACTCAGAACTGCGTGTTGCGAGCTGCGTATCGACATTAGTTTGTGTGAGCTTGAGTTGATAAAACTCGTCGGCGATGTGCAGAGCCGCTAGGATCGCTACCTTTAACGAGTCGACTGTCATTGTTCCCGATGAGATCTCACGCATCTTCGAGTCGACATATTCGGCGAGATTCTGGATGTACTCGTTATCTCCGTCAGAGCGAATGCTGTAGGTCTGATTATAGATCTCAACTCTTATCGTTTGTTCCGACATATCGTTCACCTGCCCACGGCCTCCGCGACATCCGAGTCGATCATCGTGATCGCGTCAAGCATCGCCTCAACCTTTAGCTGTATCGAATCGCGTTCGGCGAGCAATGCTGCGAGTTTCTCTTCGGCAGCCTTTTTATCAGCGATGGCCTCTGCGGCCTCGCGTTTCAAGGTGGCAGACGCTCGCTCGAGTTTCTCCTTTTCCTCGCGCAGTTTCTTAACAAATTCGATCGTGAGATAAATTTTGTCCTCGAGGTGCGAGAACTTCTCCATTCCCGTTAAGGCGTTCATTATTGCTCCGTTTTGGCTAAATCAAGCTGTGGAAAAGATTATCGGCGTAATCGAACAAAACTTCAAGTAAAGGATGAGTAATTTTATGTCCTGAGGCTGACCGGCAAATCTTGCTGGATCTTAGCAAGTATTTGTTGATGTAAAGCTTCAACTTCATCCTCGATGAGCGTTCGTTCATCGCTGCGGTACTCGAGCCTGATAGTTATCGCGCGCTCATCGCCGGCCAGGCCTTTGCCTTCGTAAATGTCGACAAAATCGACATTGCGGCACAATTCGTGTTTCTGATCAATCGCAGATCTACGAATCGAATCAAAGGTCACGTCCCGCTTTGCCGTAAACGTGACATCTCTGGAAATGGCGGGATATCTCACCAAGGGCGCGTAAACAGCCTGTTGCCGCGGCGTGGAAAAGCCGGCCTGGAGATTTAGCTCGGCCACATAGACCGGCTGTTTGAACTTGTAATCGGCGGCAATCGTGTCCGCCAGTCGCCCCACGTTACCGATCGCAATACCGCCTGAGGAAATTGCGGCGGACTGGCCGCGGCGAAGGTGTTTTACGTCGGCGGTTGTGAACTCTACACAACCTAACCCAGCAGCCTCGAGTGCCGCCTCGATCGCTCCTTTTGCGTCAAAAAAATCAAGTTCGCGATTCGCCAGTTTTTTGTTCTGTGAAATGTCACCACCGGTGATCACGAGCGACAAAAACTCCTGCTCGTTCGGCAACCCGCTCTCGTCCGGGTTGGTCGCGAAAACCTTACCGATCTCGAAGAGTTTGAGATCACGGCGCTGATGATTCAAATTAAGGCGCACCGCATCGAGAAGCCCCGGCAAGATGGTGGGCCGCATGCGAACCGCACCTTCGATCACGGAATCGCGAAGCGTAACAAGCGGTTCTTCGGAGCCTTTGTCGATCAAACCTTGTATTGGTTCGAAAACACCATCGTGCCGCGTATCGATAAAGCTGTACGAGATCGCCTCGTCAAAGCCCATGTCGACGAGCGTCTCTCTGAGCCGCCGTTCACGTGACTCGTGGTGCTGGTATTCGCCCGCACCAAACGCCGGCGGCAGCTCGTTTGCGATATTCTCGTAACCTGCGTGACGAGCGACTTCCTCGACGAGATCTTCCTCGATAGCAATGTCGTGCCGCCAGGTTGGCGAAACATAGATCGTTGGCTTGTCGCCATTAGTTATTCCCAGCGCGTTAAGGATTCGATCGCATTCGTCTCCCGTAACTGACAAACCTGTCAATCGTTTTACGGCTGCTGAGATATCTTTTGATTCGACGGCGTTTGGCGTGAATCGCGTCGGGTATACATCCACTAGATCCAACGCTTCGCCGCCTGCAAGATCACAGATCAACTCTGTCGCTCGATTAGACGCGCGAAGCAGATTTTCAATATCGACACCGCGTTCAAAGCGATAGCTTGCCTCGGTCGCAAGATTTAGCTTTCGCGATGTCGCCCGGATATTTGCTCGGTCAAAATACGCAACCTCTAGAAAAACACTGGTCGTAGAGTCGGTTATGCTCGATGCTAAACCGCCCATAACGCCCGCGACCGCCACGGGTTTTTCGGCATCGCAGATCGCGAGCATCGTGTCGTCGAGCTTGCGCTCCGCTTCGTCCAGCGTAGTTATCGTTTCGGCATTTTTCGCTCGGCGGACGACGATGCGGCTGTCCGTGAGCTTGTCAAAGTCGAATGCATGCATCGGCTGACCAAGTTCGTGCATGACATAGTTTGTGATGTCGGCGACGTTGTTGATCGCACGTTCACCTATCGCCTCGAGGCGGTCAACGAGCCACTGTGGCGACGGCCCGATCTTTACGTTACGGATGACGCGGCCGACGAAGCGATGGCAAAGGTCTGCGTCTTGAATAGTAACCAGAGCTTGGTTTTCGGTCTTTGGCTTTTGGGTTCCGACTTGGGACTTGGGACTTTCGACTTTGGCCTGAGTCGTCACAGACAACTCTCTGGCAACGCCCAGATGCGAAAGGCAATCAGGCCGATTAGAAGTGAGGTCGATATCGAGCACAAAATCTTCGCCGTGAGCATGAACACCTTCGACCGCCAGCCCGACGCGCGTCAACGCAGCCGCAACCTCACCCGCGGACATGTCGATGTCGATCAGGTCTTTTAGCCAGTTGTAACTAATATTCATAATCTAGACTGTCTTGGGCATCATTGAAACATCGTTTTCCAAGGCTTCCGCGCCCTTTGCAATGCGTCTTGCCATTTGTCCGAAGAGCAGCGTGTGTATCGGAAACAGTGCGTACCAGTACACAAGGCCAAATAGCCCTTTTGGCTCGAAAATAGCTGTCTGGATCAGCTTAGTGCCACCGTCAAACGGAATGGCCTCGAAGAGAAGCCAGGCCTTTCCAGGCACCTTCATTTCGGCCCGAAGCAAGAGACGACTGTCTCGTGCAACATCTTCGACGCGCCAGAAATCAAGTGCCTCGCCGGTCCTAAGTTCGGTCGGGCTGCGCCGTCCGCGCTTTAGTCCGGGACCGCCAAGAAGATTGTCGAGGCGTCCACGAAGTTTCCATGCCCAGTTCCACGCGAGCCAACCTTTTTCGCCACCTATGCTCATAAAACTATTGAACACCGACGAAGGCGACGCGGCCGTAACGACGGTCCGAATTTCTCTTATCAAGCCTTCTTTATCCGTTAGTTTATACGTATCACTAGTTCCCAGTGAGTCTGTCCAACGGGTCTCAGTCGCATTTTGCTTTGTGTTTTCGATTGCCCGTCGCACGGCTTCTCGATAGTCCATCGGCTCGACACCCGGAAAATATTCCCGCGCCTTTGCCCTATCGGCAAGCACCGGATTAATAATGCCCTTCACCAATGGGACCGCAAGTGAATTCGGCACGGGCGTGATCAATCCAACCCACAGTCCAGATAGCAATGGTGTTAAAACCGGAACGGGGATTATCACGCGTCTGAGACCGCGGACATCCGCAAACGTCTCCATCATTCCCCTAAACGACAACGCGTCGGCGCCAATGTCGACAATTCCAAGTGGTTTAACATCCAATGCGGCAATCAGGTATTCGATCACGTTTCGAACTGCGATCGGCTGAACTTCGTTCCTGACCCAACGCGGCACCAGCATTATCGGTAACCGTTCGGTAAGATACCGGACCATTTCGAAGGATGCCGAACCCGACCCGACGATCGGACCCGCTCGAAACTCGGTTACGTTTGTGTTTCGCCCAAGTATCTCACCCACTCGCGCACGGCTTTCAAGATGCTCGGAAGTGTTTGAATCCTCGGGCAGTAATCCGCCCAGATAGATTACTTTTTCGGTACTGCTCGCTGCTTCTGCGAAATTCTCTGCGTATTGCTTTTCCAACTCCGCAAAATCGGCGCCCGAGTACATTGCGTGAACAAGAAAGTAGGTGCCGTCGACGCCCTTTAGAGCCTCACGAACAGCAACGAGGTCCGCGAGATCGCCTTTTACGATCTCGACGCTGTTGAACCAACTCTTTTCTCTCAGGCGTTCGGGATCTCGGACAAAGGCGCGAACCTCATGCCCCAGTCTTAAGAGCTCTGGAATCAGCCTCCCGCCAATATAACCCGTGGCGCCGGTAACTAAGATTCTCATGACGCGATCACCGGAACTGCTCCAAAAACCTCACATCGTTCTCGAACATGTGCCGAATGTCGTCGATCGAGTAAAGCATCGCGGCCATTCGTTCCAGGCCAAAGCCGAATGCAAAGCCCGAATACACCTGCGGGTCGACGCCGCATGCGCGCAGCACATTCGGATGCACCATTCCCGAACCGCCAAGCTCGATCCAGCCCGAGCCTTTACACGGACGACATCTGTCGGTTGGCAGTTGGCGGTTGGCAGTTGGCGGCATTTCTTCACTGACCACTGACGGCTGACCACTGACCACTGTTCCCGTGCCGTGACATTTGAAGCACGAGAAATCGAACTCCGCAGACGGCTCGGTGAAAGGGAAGTATGACGGACGAAAACGCGTGACCGTGTCTTCACCAAACAAGCGTTTTAGCCACTCGGTTACGGTGCCTTTCAGGTGGGCCATCGTTATGCCCTTGTCGACGCAGAGGCCCTCGATCTGATGAAACATCGGCACGTGTGTCATGTCCGGCGTGTCGCGGCGATAGACCTTGCCCGGTGCGATGATGCGCACCGGAACACCGCGGCGCTCCATCGCGCGGATCTGCACCGTCGATGTCTGCGAACGCAGGGCAAAACCGTCGGTCGTGTAGAACGTGTCCTGCGATTCGCGAGCCGGGTGTCCCTCGGGAATATTGAGCGCGTCGAAATTGTAATAGTCGGTCTCGATCTCGCGGTCGTCCTCGATCGCGTATCCCATCGAGACAAAAATGTCCTCGATCCGCTGCCGCAAAATCGTGATCGGGTGCAGATGACCGGTTCGCGGGCGGCGACCTGGAATCGTTACATCGAGGCGTTCGCTCTCGGTTTTTAGGTCACTGATTCGCGAGGAGATCTGATCTTCGGCAGCAGTTAAGGCATCGGTGATCTCGCGTTCGAGAGCCTGCACCTTTTGCGCGAAAGAAGCACGATCTTCCGGCGCAACCGCGCCGATCGACTTTTTCAACGCCGCGAGATCCGACTTTTTCCCTGTGAGTGTTATCGAAAGGTCCTTGACCTCGCGAAGGCGCGCCTCGCAATCGGTCAACGAGAGGCCGTCGATCGCAAACTTCCGCACCTCGGCAACGGCGTCTGCCAATCGCTTTCCAACCTCGTCGATTTGTAGTGTCGCTCCGGACATAAGCAATAAGAATAACCGATTTCACGTTCCGTTTTACAGCGTTGACTTGCACTTTTTGACTCCGACTGCCGTTCGGACATCACGTTAGCCCTGCTCAGGCGGTTTTGTTATCATGAAATCAGCGTTCGCAAGATCTAACGAATGAAAGCAATCGTAAAAAGTAAAGCCGAGCCCGGTCTCTGGCTCGAGGACGTGCCCGAACCGTCAATTGGCATAAATGATGTCCTGATAAAGATGCTTAAAACCGGCATCTGCGGCACGGACGTACACATTTACAACTGGGATGCGTGGGCGCAAAGCACAATCAAGGTGCCGACGATCTTGGGACACGAACTTGTCGGCGAGATCGTCGAGGTGGGCACGAACGTGAACGACTTTCATGTCGGCAATATCGTCAGCGTCGAGGGCCACTTGGTGTGCGGTCGTTGTCGCAATTGTCTTGCGGGGCGACGCTATAAATGTGCAAACACTCTGGGTTACGGCGTTAATACCGACGGCGGATTTGCCGAGTTCATGGCCGTGCCACACACCAACATCTGGAAGCACAACAAGGGCGTCGACCTGGAAGTCGCGGCGATCTTTGATCCGTTTGGCAACGCGGTTCACACGGCGCTCGCCTTTGAGGTTTTTGGCGAGGACGTCCTGATAACAGGTGCCGGCCCGATCGGCATCATGGCAGCCGCCGTGGCAAAACATGCGGGAGCACGTCACGTGGTTATCACGGACGTAAACCCGCGCCGATTGGAACTCGCCAAGAAGTTCGACGTGACATTGGCGGTCGATGTCCGCGAAACTTCTCTGGCCGACGTTCAAAAACAGTTGGGCATGAAAGAGGGTTTCGACGTTGGCATGGAAATGTCGGGAAATGCTCAGGCCTTTCGCGACATGCTCGCAAACATGGCGCACGGCGGCAATATCGCATTCCTTGGCATTCCATCCGAAGAGTTTGCCATCAACTGGAAGCCCGTAATATTCAACATGCTTACCGTCAAAGGCATCTACGGCCGCGAGATGTACGAGACGTGGTACCAAATGAACGTCCTTGTTGAGGGTGGTCTCGACATCTCGCCCATCATTACGCACCGATTTTCATACAGAGATTTTGTCGAGGGTTTTGAGGTAATGAAAGAAGGGAATTCGGGTAAAGTAATTTTGGATTGGAGTGAGATTTAGCGACCTTGATGTTTGGGATTGAGTAGAAACTCATGAAAGAGAAAGTGACACCTACAGTGGCGCATACTACGCCGCTTTATGTTCGACTCGCAGGTCCGCTGACGAGGCCGTTTCCGAATTTCGATTTTGCCTTTATTAAGTCGCTCCGGCAAAGAGCGGTTGATTTGCTAAATTTGGAATCGGGCAATCGGGTTCTTGATGTCGGTTGTGGATCGGGCGCAAGTTTTCCGGATCTTATTGGAGCAGTTGGCTCCAAGGGTGAAGTTGTTGGAGTTGAAATTAGTTCCGCCTTTGCCATTAATTCCAGGAAGCGTATCGAAAAAAACGGATGGAGAAACATTGTAGTTATTGAGGCTCCTGCTCAAAC
>JBJXFZ010000031.1:0-25382 GCA_046154245.1 Pyrinomonadaceae bacterium | reverse complement strand
ACGCGGCGTCGGCAAGACACTCTTGGACGACGCCGTCGAGCGCTCGTTGAGTATCCTGCGGAAAATCGCGGGGCATGAACTGACTGGCGAGCGAAACGCCGTGCAAAACCGCCGCGCGGACATTTTTGCCGTAACGCCGGATGTATTCCTGCGCCGCACGCGTTCCGTACGAGCCGCCCATTAAATTTATCTTCTTATAACCTAGAGCTTTGCGAACCGCATCAAGATCGTCCATCGCGATCGTGGTCGTGTAAAGCTTAAGGTCGGCCGTTTTTTCAAGCCGCTGACGACACTCGCGCAGCCTCGCTGGCGGATTCCAGTGGCCTAAGAAACTTTGCAAATCGTTCTTATCAAAAAGCTCACACTCAAGTCCGTTCGACCCGCCCGTGCCGCGCTGATCGACAAAGACCAGGTCGCGGCTTTCGTTCACCTTTTTCAGTTCCTGCGCAACGTATGGGCCGTCTTCCGACGCAGCAGCCGAACCCGGCCCGCCCGAAAGAAAAAAAACCGGATCGTTCTCTCTCTGTTTGCCGGTCGCGGGAAAAACGACGATCTTGAGCGGGATCTGGCGTCCGCTTTTTACCTTGCGATCTTCGGGCACAAGAAGCGTCCCGCACCGAGCCTGCATCTTCGAGTTCTCTCCCGGCCCGGGCACGTCGCACAGCTTTAGTTCTATCGTGTTGAGGTTATTTTCTTGGGCCGCAACGGCAACCGCGCTTAGCAGAAAGATCAATGCGAATACTTTTCTTTTCATCAGTAGTGAACTTCGCACTTTCGGTGCGATGCGAATAAACAAACGGGGGGCCTTTACTCCAATAGAACACCGCCATCTATACGATTGTGACAGGCGTCTACTTCAGATGCTTCTTAAAAAAATCGAGCGTCCTAGTCCACGCGAGTTTGGCCGACTCAGCGTCGTAACGCGGGGTTGTGTCGTTGTGAAAACCGTGCTGCTTGCCTTCATAAGTGAACGTCTCGAACTTCTTTTTGTTCTCTTTCAGCGCCGCTTCGTACGCGGTGATACCAGCGTTTACGCCCTGGTCATTACCGGCATAGTTGAACAAAAGCGGGGCCGCGATCTTTGGAACGTCCGCAACGCCCGCCTGCCGGCCGTAAAAAACGACGCCCGCATTGAGATCTTTGCCGAGCCGCACCGCGAGCTGATTGACCATTCCGCCGCCAAAGCAAAATCCGACCGCGCCGAGTTTGCCCTTGCTATCTGCACGTTTCTTTAGCCACATAGCGGCGGCGACAAAATCCTCGGTCATCTTCTTACCATCGACCGTGCGAAAGAGCTGCGCTCCCTTTGGGTCGTCGCCGGGATAACCGCCGACAGATGTCAGGCCGTCGGGCGCAAACACCATGTAGCCCGCCTTTGAGGCGCGTCGTGCGACGTCCTCGATGTATGGGTTGAGCCCGCGGTTTTCGTGTATGACGAGCACGGCCCGAAACTTTTTGCCCTTCGCCGGTTTTGCCAAATAACCCTTGATCGTCCCGTTGCCGGCGGGTGACGCAACGCTCTCGTAACTTGTCATTATGTCTTTGTCATCTTTCGCAACCGTCTGCGCCCACGCGTAGTTTGGCTTCAGGCTCTCAAAGATCGCCGCGACGGTGAGACCGCCCACCGCGAACTTACCGATGCTCTGCATAAAATCGCGCCGGTCCATATCGCCATGCTGATATTCGTGAAAAAGGTTCAATAACTCCTGCGGATATTCGTCTGCACTTCTGCGTTCCATCGTTTTTCTCCTGTTTTGAAAAGAATAACCGACGACCGCAGCGTTCACAAAATCGAATGTCGCGCTATGCTTTGCAGAACTTTATCGAACCAATGCGACGGCGCCGGCGTAAGTTCGGTCATAAGCGACTTATCAGACTTAATTAATAGCGTCAACGTCCCAAACTGCCCTCAAGGAGAATTTGCTATGACACTGAAATCGAACATCGGGCGCACGATCGGCATCGCACTGCTCGTGCAGATGGCGACAGCGTTAATATTGCCGTTTGTACTAATCGGCTCAATCGTCAAAGGTTATCCGGATTATCTTGAGTCGGCTGCCGCAGCGTCCGGTCAGGTCAGGCTTGGCATCGTCGTTGGTTTTGTCGGCATGGCATTTACGCTTTATCTCGGCGTGAGTATGTTTCCGATATTAAAGGAACACAGCCGTCGGGCCGCGCTTTGGTTCTTGGCAGTATGCGTGGTTAGTTGCACCCTCGATCTCGTTCATAACGGAACCGTGCTTTCGATGCTCTCGGCGAGCGAGCGATTTGCTGCCGCAGGCGGTCGCGACGACGCAATTTACCGAGCTTGGGGAATAACCGCCGCGTCAATGCGAAGATCGGTTCACGTAATGCAGTTGGTGGCGATCGCAGCTTGGATGATGTCGTTCTATGTCGCGAACTGCCGATTCCGGCTTACTCCGCGCCTATTCTCCGTTCTCGGCATCGGCGGCGTCGCAAGCCAGTTCACCGGTGTTACCGCAATGATGTTGCTTGGCTATCCGACGATCGGATTTCTCGCGATGATACTCGCTCCGATCCATGCAGCGACGGCGATTTGGCTCATTGTCAAAGGCTTTCCGCGCAATTCAACGTCCGCTGGTAAAGAACAACTGCCTAATTATGTCGCTCACGAATAACAGCGAAATCGGCCCCATCGCCTCGACCGAACGCATCGCAGTTCTCGATGTCCTTCGCGGGCTCGCGGTCGGCGGCATACTGATCGGCAATCTGCAGTGGTTTTCCGGTTACGGATGGATGCCGCCTTCGCTTGCCACGTTAAATCCCGCGACTGATCAACTAATCAGATTTCTGGTTCATGCGTTTGTCGAGGGGAAATTCTATTCGATCTTCTCGTTCCTGTTCGGCTTCGGGTTTGCGCTGCAGATCGCGCGTGCCGAGGAACGTGGCGACACGAACGCGCGTCTGTTCAAGCGTCGGTTGATGTGGCTGTTTGTCATCGGTGCAACACACGCCGTGTTTATTTGGGCAGGCGACATCTTGACTGTGTATGCATTGATGGGCTTTGTTCTGCTTCTCTTTCGGCGCAAAAGTAACGAGTCGCTTTTGAAATGGGCCGCGATCCTGCTCGCCGTACCCGTAGCGTTTTATATCTTGTCCTTCGTGTTGTTCGTTACGTTCGCACCGCCCGATGTCATGACACAGATAAGCGCAATGCAGTTTGAAATGTGGTCCAACGGTCTCCGAACAGTCTCCAATGGCAATTACACGCAGATCTTCAGCGACTATAACCTGAACATGCTCTTTGGCCGCTGGATGGGTTTGATAATGCAGATGCGCCTCCCGAAAATATTGGCGATGTTTCTGCTGGGCGTTTACGCATATCGGATCGGCGTGTTTCAGAATCCTGCACAACACCGTGTGCTCATTCGCCGCGTGATGATCTACGGTTTGGGTTTCGGACTGATCTTAAACGGCATCTTTGCGACCTTTGCAAAATCCGAAGCCGACTTTCCGCCGACGCTCCCCGGCGTTATCGGCGTCGCGGCTTATGCCTACGGCGTTCCGGCTCTCGCTCTTGGGATCGCGGCGTTGATCGTCCGGCTTTGGGAAACCGGCATCCTCAAGCGCGCTTTGGCGACGCTCGCACCCGTTGGGCGAATGGCACTGACAAACTACCTTCTACACTCGGTCATCTGCGTTAGTTTGTTCTACGGCTATGGTTTTGGGCTGTTCGGGCGCTTTGGGGCGGCCGGTTCGACCTTGATCGGCATCGCGATATTTGGCGCTCAGATCGCAGCAAGCGGTGTCTGGCTGCGCCTGTTCCGCTACGGGCCGATGGAATGGATATGGCGGCAACTGACCTATGGCAAGCGCCTCAGTCTTTTACCCGAACGTCCTTGAACGGCGAAGTTTGCGATGCCGTCCATTAACTCATTAGGCGCGACGGTTTGATTGTTCTTCGATAAAAAATGCGACAAGCGACGCGATCATCAGAGCGACGCCCGCGAACGCGAAGACACGCGGCCCGCCAAAAATCCCCACAAAAAACGCGACGACGCCCGCCGCGCACATCAACGACCCTAAACGCCCGACCGTCTTTGCCATTCCTGTTGATTCACTCATAAGCGTTATGTTAACAAATCGCCATTTCATTTGAAATTCACCGGCGATGAACAAGTAAGGCCAGGCGGGGTCACAATTTTTGACTCGGTTAAGGCTCTGGAATACAATCAAAGCGTTCCAATTCAGATCGAGAGGATCGTCTAATTATGATGAAAATGCTACTGCCTTTTGCGCTAATTTCGCTCGCATGGGCGTTTTGCGGCCTCGGTGACAAGCTTGAGAAAGCGTCGACCGGCGACCGACCGCCCTCGAACTCGGCGGTAAAGCAAGCCCCCGATCGCGAGGCGGTCAAGCGCGAGCTGGTCAGCCTGGCAAACGACATTGCCACGGCGGCAAAGGATGGCGACATCACATTTTTGGCTGACGCGACGACCGATGACTTTCAATTGACCGACATCGACGGCAAAGTGCAAAACAAGAATAAAGCACTGGCCGACGTTAAAGAAGAAAAAGTAATAAAGTCGTTCGACATCTCGGACGAAAAACTCGTCAGCCTCGACGAATCCTCCGCCGTGCTGACCTACACGCTGAAAGTCACCGCCAAGAACGGACGCTCGGCGAAGGCCGCGACAACCGACACATATGTAAAAAAGGACGGAAAATGGCTGCTAAAGAGCGAACAGCAGACGCTTTTGAAATAAGGCTGATCGAGGCACTTTCCTCGGCCAAATGCCGCCGCCTCGCGTCTTTACAATGCGGCGGAGTTTGCGCGAGAATAAGCGCGAGTTAGTGCCGCGAGTTAAAAACCAAATTTTTAGGAGAGAAGGAATGTTCAAAAAGTTATTTATTGTCTCATCTGTATTGTTTGTCTTTGCGATAGGAGCATCATCTGTTTCGGCGCAGGGCTGGGTCGATCTCGGCTCGAAAGAGGTCAAGGACCGCGTCGAGCAGGACACCTGGCACGTTGGCGGTGGTAAGGGACAGTTTCGAAAGATCAAGATCAAGGTTCATCATAAAGCGGTCCGGTTTATCAGGCTGACAGTTAAGTTCGAGAACGGCCAGACACAGGAGATCGAATTGAGAAATAATATCCGCGCCGGCGGCGAAACGCGTGCGATCGATCTCAACGGCACGGACCGCCGAATCGACAAGGTTGACGTCTGGTACGAGGCTCAAACTGTCCGACGCGGCGTCCGATCTTCGGTGACTCTCTACGGCTTGAGGTAGTTCCCAGAGAGCGACTTTACGGGCAGAAACGCGAGTGTAAACGAGCATGCGAAGGGTAAAACAGCATGCTCGCCGGCAGTCGCGTTTTCGCCATTGCGTCCGACGCTTGCTATTATTGCCGCAACCTGTCACTCTAAACGGGTTAATCCTTCTCTCGCGTCGGCCTCAGAGGCTGCACGCGCTTCGTCTTTAACGGTTTTTGGATAAGTTTGAGAGCAGGCCCTAGTTAATCATCAGAAGTAGCTCTTAGATTTTTTTGAGTATCCGAAACCCGGCCCTATCCCTCGTCGAGAGATCAGCCAATTTCGATAACTTCTTTAGCAAACCCCTTTTTAGGGGGAGGAAAATAAAATGAAAATATACGTAGGAAATCTTTCCTTCAACACAAGCAACCAGGACCTCAGTGACATCTTTGCCGAAGTCGGCACGGTCACATCGGCAAACGTTATCGAAGATCGTGAAACCGGCCGCTCGCGCGGATTTGGTTTCGTCGAAATGGCCTCGAAAGAAGACGGTGAGAAAGCGATCGCCGAACTTAACGGAAAAGAGGTCGATGGTCGCCAACTGAAAGTCAACGAAGCCAAGCCCCAAGAAAATAATCGCGGCGGCGGCGGTCATCGCGGTGGACGCGGCGGCGGCGGCGGTGGTGGCGGTGGACGCAGCGGCGGCTACGGCGGCCGTAGCTGGTAAAACTCGCGAAGTTTACGTTAAAAGAAGTGCCCTGCGTGGAAAACCCGCGCAGGGCATTTATCTTTTTTCTGTCCCGATGCCGTCCTCGATGGCGGTGATATGTGTTAAGGTCAATGTATGGCTTACAGTCCGCTATCGCTTGCTCGCCGTCATGTACTCGGCGATCTTTATGCTCGCTGCGATTCCCTCGCAAGCGAAGTACCCGTTTATTTGGCCGGAGCCGAGCCCGAACTGCTCGGCCACGCCGACGAAGGTCTCGGGCATTTTGCCGACGCTTTTACATTCCATATCTCGGACGATTTTTGTAAGAAACTCTCAGCCGGACATTTTCACTATTCGTTCGATTTTGATTACACGGACCCGAAAGTTACCGGCTCGCAAAGCCGCATCACGCTCAACTCGATCACACTAAACGCTCGCAAGGGCTACGAAAAGCCCGTCCCAAAATCGCAGCGTGTCGACACGACCGAACCAGTCTAAACATCAGATGATAAGCGCGTTTTGTCCACAGTTGCCCGCGCACGGCAATTGATGGTATACCTCGTTAGTAATAGCCATGAAGATCTCAAAAGGTATATTGAGCGATGCTGACGACGTGCGGCCTCAGACCGTAGCCGCGAGAGGCGCGTCCAATGACGCGCCCGTTGTCGATGTCGAAAAGAACCGTCTTTTTGAAACGCTAAATGCGGAAACTCCGAGCGAGCGTAATTACCTAAAACTGCTCGGCCTCGTAGCCGTCGTGGTCGTTATCGGCGGCCTAATAGTCTCGTATCTGATGATACCGGGCGTCGGCGACGAAGTTCGCGTTTCTCGTGAGGTTGAGCTCGCCATTCGCAACCACTTTCTCGAAAGAGAAAAACGCACCGCAACAGACATTACCTTTTATCAATGCGACGGCTTTTTCGGAGCCCGCGTCGGGGTCGAGACCCGCACCGATATGCCGAATCCGATCTACAGGATCGCCACCTACTCCGCACGGGCAACTGCTACCGGCGACGCGTGGAACGTCACCGCTCAACCCATTACGTCACCCGAAATGGACAAACCGTGTCTTTGATCAACCGTTAGCGATAAAAGCGCAAACATCGGTGAGCGATACATTGCCGCCGCAGAGGATGAGCACGACGTGACTCTCGGATGTGAAATTGCCGCGCAGCTTTTCGGCGGCCGCGAGCGTACACGACGCGGCAGGTTCGGTTAGAACTTTGAGACGTTCGGCGATAAAGACGAGCGAGTCCACAGCCTCGTGGTCGGTTACAACAGTCACGCTCTCAAAATGCTTTTGCGCGAGCGCCAGCGTTAATTCCGTGACATAAGGAGCGCCGAGCGTCTTCGCGATCGACGTCACAGCCGTTTCAACCGGCTTTCCGGCAAGTAACGCTTGTGACATTGCGTCGGCGCCGACAGTTTCGACGCCCCAGACTTTCGCACCGGGTTTTATCGACTTAACAGCCGTCGCCACGCCGCCCGCAAGGCCGCCACCGCCGATGCTCACTACCACGTCGGTCACCTGCGGAACATCGTCCATAATTTCGAGACCGACAGTTCCCTGACCCGCGACTATCACCTCGTCGTCAAACGGATGGAGAAACGTTCGCCCGGCTGCCTTGTATTCGGCGGCCATTTCAAAAGCATCGGCGATCGTCGCAGCAAGTTCGAGCGTCGCGCCATAACCCCGCGTTGCGTCAACGTAATTCTGCGGCGTCGATTGCGGCATAACGAGCAGCGCATCAACGCCAAGTTCGCGTGCAGCATACGCGACCGCCTGTGCGTGATTGCCGCCGCTCACCGCAACGACGCCCCTTGCACGGCTCTCGTCAGACATAGAGAGCATCTTGTTAAATGCGCCGCGTGCCTTGAATGAACCTGTTTTCTGAAACAGCTCGTACTTAACGTATACGTTTGTGCCAAGACGCTCGCTCAGCGTTTCGCTGCGCGTCAGAGGAGTGCGTCTTACATGGTTTGCGATGCGTGTTGCCGCGCCGCGAATATCGTCGATGTTCATAGGTCGAAACTAATATAACCCGTCGACGCGACGAATAGAAAACGAATAACGAAAATCGTAACTTGCCGAAATGTGTCCAATGTCATCTTGCATACAGAGCTTGTCTGCGGTTTTTCGGTAAAGTAGCGGCACAATAGGAGGCTTAATTTTATGAATGGTGAAGGTGAAGGAGCAGCTAGCAACGCGATTTGGGCGATTGCACTGATACTCATTGTCGGAATAATCATGGGTGCCCTGTATTACGGAGGCATTCTCAGCGGCAAGCAGAAAAAAGAGATCGATGTCGAAGTGTCGATCCCTGCCACAAATCGTTAAGCTGGGCCAGCAACATGAAAAGCACGAAGCGGAAGTCGAACTCCGTTTCGTGCTTTTCAGTTCTTAGAACGCAATTATGAGCTAGCGCCGCCCTTACCAAACAGGAGACGAACCAGCAGCAGCAGGATCAACGCCCCAATGATCGACATTATCCAACCCGCGGCATAATTGTCCGCGGCCCAAAGCGAGCGTGCGATAAAACCGCCAATGAACGCGCCGCCAATGCCGAGCACCGCCGTCAAAACCCAACCGATAATGCCCTCGGGAAAAGCTTCTTTACCCGGCATCAAGAGTCTTGCAATAATTCCCACTATCAAACCGCCTATAAGTTGTCCGATCATGATATCTCTCCTTATGCAAACAGATTACTATTCGTTTTACTACACTCTGTATTAAACCGCAACGTGCTCGATCTAGCTAGTTTTGTTTTTTGGGCGACGGCAGCAATCTAATAAAAGCGAACTCGGCGTCGATCTCGCGAGCGGTGTTGCACGCGATTAGCCCGGCAAGGACCGTCTCGGGATAATCGGATTCAACCTCGCCGGCCTCGCGCCACTCGGAGTCTTCATTCTCGCGCCAAAATGCGGTGAACGTGCCTCGCTCACGAATGATCTTGAGTTCGACCTCGCCGACATCTGTCTGAATATCATCCGGCGTAGTTACCGTTTTGTACTCTTCGCCGGCGCGGACGTCGATACGCAACCCGCTGCCGCCGCCACCGACGCCACCGTAGGCGCGTTCAAATCGAATGTAATTATTGTCGTCCTTATAGATCAACAACCCAGCGCCCTGATAATTAGCCGTTGGTTGAAATTTTACCCGCGTCTCGATCTGAAAATCGCCCGTGATCGCTTTAACATAACGCGGCGCCGTTCGGTTCTCGCCATAAAGATCTTTACCCGATGGGATCCGAACGCTCAGTACGCGCTTCTTAACGTCGTGCGGCGTAGGCGCATTCTTCTCGTCAGGGTCGATCCACTGCCAACCGACCGGCCAGTCTTTCGAATATGTCGAGAAACTTACATTTGTCGGCTTCTCAACCTTTGTCGGCTCGGGAAATGGCGTCGGCGTCGGTGTTGGCGGCAGAGGCTTGTTCTGCGGAGGCGCTGAACCGCATGCAACAATAAAAGCTAAACAAACGATGCCAATTGTCTTTTTAGTGACCATATTACCCAACCGCCCATGCTCTTGTTAACGAATAAGCCATGCCAAATACAACTCCATGAATAAATTTTTCAGTAGACCAGAATGATTCATTGAGACGCTTCCTAGTCATAATCCAACTGACAAGACAAAGGACAAAGCCCATCGAAACAACCGACACGATCATCAAAGCTAGGCGCAACGACTGACTCTGAAAAACATGAATCGGTAAGAAAAAGTAGCTCATTATTCCGAGAAGAGCACCAACAACTACGTAAGTGACACCTCTCAAAACTTTGCCGATCGTGCGGTGTTTCAAACTTTTCTCTAACGAATTCAACCCCGCTTCCGCAGCAGCTTCGCCAAAAGCGGTAAAAGCAATGTCGAGAATAAACTGCAGGACTATTTCAAAAACAAAGCTCATCGTTTCATCACGCCTGGCGGATCCATTTCAACACTTCAGGTATCGTCGCGCGTTTTCCATACATGAGCATTCCGATGCGATAGACCCGAGACGCGAGCCAGACTAGAGCGGCGATCGTAAGGCAATTTATCGCGACCGATAAAGCGATCTGCCAAAACGGCGGCGTCTCGGCCAGGATTCGCACGGGCATCGTCAGCGGTGCGAACAGCGGTGCGATCGAAACCCAAAACGACAAGCTTGAATTCGGATCGCGTATCACCGCAAAGCAAAAATAGAATCCGATGAGCATTATCATTATCGGCGGAAACGCAAATTGCCCACCCTCTTGCACGGTCGTAACCATCGCACCGATCAGCGCAAAGATCGACGCATAAATAAAATAGCCGACGATAAAAAAGACAAAAAAGTAAAAGATCATCAGCGGAGTGATGCTCGGCAGGGCAGCGAATATCTCACCTGTATCGCCCTGCAGCGAGACAAAAAAGATCATCGCCGCGAGCGAGCCGACCCAGATACCAAGCTGCGTCAGACCGGCGAGGCCGACGCCGACCAGCTTGCCCGCGAGCAACACAAAGGGGCGCGCCGATGAGAACAAAATTTCGGCAATACGCGTTTCTTTTTCTTCGACCACCGCTCCCATTATCACTTGCCCGTAGATGGTCAGCGTGATGTAGATCATCATGCCGATCACGAGCGATGCGATAAATAGCATCTCGCTGTCTTTTTCTTCGCCGCGTTCGTTTATCGCTTTTGATTCGAGGCTTACGTTCTGGCTCAGATCTTTGAGCAGCGATTCGTCGATGTCAGCCGCCGCCAGGCGCTGCGAACGAACAGCTTCGTTGAGCGCATCCTTGAGCGTGTCGTTTGCGACAAAGTCGCCCGCTTTGCGCGAGAGAAACTCAAACTTTGCGTCTTTACCTTCGATGTTTTCGGGCACGAGCAAATACGCGTCAATCTGATCGGCCGCAGCCTTTAAGTTCAGATCCGCACGGATCTGCTCGTTCGATCTTTGCCCCGGGTCGTAATCGACGAAAACGAAGCCCGAGGCGAGCTGCTCCGAGCCGCGCTTCATCTTTTCTTCCTGTGATGCGCTGAGATCGCCGACCTGATCTTTCGCCGCTTGTCGTGCCTTGGCGGCTATCCGCGTCGCAGAGAGATTCTCCTTTAGTCGCGGCAGAATTTTGTTAGACGGATCGACGACGACGATTCGCGTCGGCTCGCCCTTTAGCGAAAAAATTATCGCCGGCACGATCGCGAACGCGAGGCCGATCACCGGAAACACAAGCGTACCCAACAGGAACGCCCACTTATAGACGATCTTTTTGTATTCGTGATTTACGACAGCGAGAAATTTTCTCATAAGTCAGAACCACCTGCGGTAGCGGGTGGTTGAAGTTACATCCTAATCATCCCAACGTCGTCAATTTGACGTTAAACCACCCGTAGGCGCAGGTGGTTCTGACTGAACTTGGTCGATAAATATGTCATTGAGGCTCGGCTCAACCTTTTCAAACTTTGTGATCTCGGCGCCCGCGTCGATCAATTTGCGCAATAACACTTGCGCATCGGCGCCATCGGCAAGATGAATTTCCTTTTCGTCGGAATGTTCGACCACCCTTGTTACTAAAGACTTATCCGCAAACACACCGTCGCCGCCGGTCGCCCGAAGCGCGATCAGATTACGGCCATACGATTCTTTTATCTCACGCAAACTCCCTGACACGACCTTGCGCGACTTATTTATTAGTAGAATATCGCTGCACAAACGCTCGGCCGTTTCCATCAGGTGTGTAGAGAAGATCACCGTCTTGTGCTGCTGCTTAAACTCGGACAGTACATCGATCATAAACTCGACATTCACCGGGTCGAGTCCTGAAAACGGCTCGTCGAGTATCAGTAGATCGGGGTCGTGCAGGACGGTCGAGATGAACTGTATCTTTTGCTGCATGCCTTTTGAGAGATCGGTCGTCTTTTTGTTCTTCCACTCGCCGAGGTTCATCCGTTCGAGCCATCGGTCAATGCGTTTGTCCGCATCGGTTGGATGCACGTTCTTTAGAGCCGCGAAGTATCGCAACTGATCGACGATCTTCATCTTTTTGTAAAGACCGCGTTCCTCAGGCAGGTAGCCGATGCGATCTTGCAACCCCGGCGACATGTGTTCGCCAAAAAGCTCGATCTCACCGTCGTCCGGCGCGGTGATGCCGACGATCATGCGGATCGTAGTTGTTTTGCCCGCACCATTCGGCCCGAGGAATCCAAACACACGCCCGGCTCGCACGTCGAAACTCAGATCATCGACCGCCGTAAAATCGCCAAAGCTCTTGCGGACGTTTCCGACGCGTAAAGTTACTTCGGTTTCAATCATTATGGATAAGTTGAAATTTATTCGGCACGAATCGCCGTAACCTTCCAGCGAATGTTAGCGCGGTCGTCTTTGCGGTCAAAGCCGTCGAGCGTGAGCGTGATAGGGATCGTATCGCCCGCGTTCAGGACAGGTTGCTGAATAGGAACGACAAGGATCTTTTTTTCGCGAAGCACCTCATTCTTCTCGGTGACGACACCGACATTGACCTCGAGCGTAGTGATCATTTTTGCGCCTTTGTTGTAGATCCTGCCCTTGATAAACATCGAGATGGTTCCCAGGCCCATTGGCGATTCTACCGTCTCGTCGTCGGTAGAGATCAGAATATCTTTGGTTAACGCCGTAAATTCGGGCGAGCCGTCACGAAAGGTGCCTTCGAGGATCTTCGCCGTCTGCTGCTCGATCGACGGTTTGGATGACAACATCCATATGGCCCCGGCGACGATCGCAAGAGCAATCGCGACGCCGCCGATAAAAACCACATTAACGCCCTTCTTCTCTTTTCCCGATGCGAACAACTCGTCCATAAATTTCTTTTAGGTTATCATTTTGCCAACGACAATAAAATGCCCGCTCGCGCCGCAAAAAACAAACCGCAACCTGCCTACGTCGAGGTTGTCCTGCCTGTGCCGCTGCGTCGGGCGTTTACCTACCGCATCCCGGAACCAATACGCGGCGACGAGATAAAATTGGGCGCGCGGCTCCGGGTTGCATTTGGAAGGCGCGAAATGATCGGCTATGCGGTTGAACTGCATTGCGAACTCCCGCGGGACGCCGATGTCGATGAATCAAAGTTAAAAGATGTGGCCGCCGTGATCGATGAAGAGCCGTTGATCACGACCGAGATCCTAAAGCTCACGCAATGGACGTCCGACTATTACGCGAGCTTCTGGGGCGAGATGCTAAAGGCTGCCTTGCCCGCCGGGCTCCATGCTGAAAAGATCCGCGCAAAGCGTCGAAAGGCGGTGCGACTTTTGCGGAACGCGGACGCCCTCGTCCGCTCCGGCTTTAGCGGCAATGCTCTAGATGTGGACAGTAGTGTCAGGGTTCCGGACAAACCACTGACCGAACAGCAGGAGTTTATCATCGAAATGCTCCGTGCCAACGGCGGCGAGATGTTGTTTACCGAGATCATCGAGCAGGCCGATGTCGGCGCGTCGCCGATAAACACGCTAGCACGGCGTGGGCTGGTTGAAGTTTATGTCCAGGACGTACGACGTGATCCGCTGCGAGCGTCCGAGTTGCCCCGACGCGATGAATTTACCTTAAACACCGAGCAACAGATCGCTTTTGACAAGATCGCTACGGCCCTCACGACGGACAACAAATACAGCGCCTTTCTTCTGCACGGCGTTACGGGCAGCGGCAAGACGGAAGTTTACATACGGGCGATGCAAGCGGCGCTCGATGGCGGACGCTCGGCGTTGATGCTCGTGCCTGAGATCGCTCTGACGCCGGTCTTTTCGCGCCGGCTGCGTGCTATTTTTGGCAACGACGTCGCCATCCTCCATTCAAACCTATCGGCGGGCGAGCGTTACGACGAATGGCGGCGAATTCGCCTCGGTCAGGCGCGGGTTGCGATCGGCACGCGTTCGGCCGTTTTTGCGCCGCTCGAGAATATCGGCCTCGTCATCGTCGACGAAGAGCACGACGCGTCATATCGCCAGCACGAATCGCCGTTTTACAACGCACGCGATGTTGCCGTGATGCGCGCGCACATGGCCGGTGCGGTCGTGTTGCTCGGTTCGGCAACGCCGGCGATGGAAACCTATTTCAACGCGAAAGCAGGCAAATACACATACCTACATCTGCCCGAACGAATTCACGGACGCTCGCTCGCCGATGCAAAACTCATCGACATGCGTGAGGTTTTCAAGGCGGCGGGCGGCAAAGACGTCGCACTCTCGCCTGAGTTGCTCGATGCGATCCGTGAGACTCACGCGCGCGGCGAACAGGTCATCATTCTGCTAAACCGTCGCGGCTTTTCGCAGTTTGTCCTCTGCCGAACTTGCGGCGAAACTATCAAATGCAAGAACTGCGACATCACGCTTACTTTTCATCGCCGCGAGAACAAGCTGATCTGTCATTACTGCAATTATCGCGAAGCTGTGCCGCATGCTTGTCCGAAGTGCGTGAGCGAATATCTTTACTTTGTGGGCGAAGGCACCGAGAATCTCGAAGATCAGTTGAAAAAGAAATTTCCCGCGATGCGCATCGCGCGTGTCGATCGCGACACGATGACACGCAGAGGCGAACTCGACCAGATCCTTCTCAACTTCCAAGCCGGCGGCCTCGACATGCTCGTAGGCACGCAGATGATCGCGAAGGGCCACGACTTTCCAAATGTGACGCTTGTCGGCGTCGTGTCGGTTGATATTGGATTAGGGCTGCCTGATCTGCGCTCGGCCGAGCGGACGTTCCAACTTATAACGCAGGTCGCAGGCCGATCCGGTCGCGGCGAAAAGACCGGCAGCGTGCTTATACAGACCTATTATCCCGAGCATTACGCGCTTCGTCACGCCGTTCGTCAGGACTACGCAGGCTTTTACGCCGAAGAAATTCGTTACCGCGAGCGCCTCGCATATCCGCCGTTCTTTGTTTTGGCATCGATCATGATAAAACACCGCGACCTCGCAAAGGCAATGCGAAATGCGACGATACTGCGCCAAGCTCTCGATGCCGCAGTTCTTAAGCTCCCCTCCTTGCGGACGACGGCTTCGCCGCTGGATGTGCGGAAAAGCTCTGCTTTTCCGTCAGGTGCTGAGAATGACTCTGGCGGCTTTGCCGCCGATCCGAGGCGCAGCCTCGAAAATTCTTCAGAGAACCAGCCGGCGAAGCAGAGCTTCGCCGCACATCAACAGGCAGAGCCTGAAAGGCAGGCATCAGGTTCCGTCCGCATCCTCGGCCCGGCTCCGGCGTCTCTGTCGCGTCTCAAGAACGAATATCGCATCCAGCTCATCCTGAAATCACAGTCGCGCCGGGCTCTTCGTGACACGCTCGACGTTGCGCTTGCTGACGCCGAATCTCGCGACCTCGACATGCGCACCGTCTTTGTCGAGATCGATCCGGTGAATTTAATGTAACTTGATGCAAAAGCGCGCGCGTCAGCAAGGGAACATTCAAGCCATGCAATTGATCCCATGGGACGGAAGCGTGAGTCTAGCGATCTGTGAACCGCCGATCTCGCACAAACAACTTCCCGGTGTCGCGAAAACGTCTCAACCGGCTCACACACGGGTTAAGCGCAGTTAGTGAACAGTTTTCGAGCTTAGCTCAGACTCGCCGAGTTTTATCTGTGCGTAAACCTCCGTCAACGACACTTTACATTGGATCGAGTCGAGCGAGATCGTGTCGTCGCGTTCGTTGTAGATGCGGTAGATCCATTGCTTGCTGTTCTGGCGCGCATAGTGTTCGACACGCATCCCGGTCTGATTGACAAGCAGGAACTCTTTGATGCTTGGGCTCGACAGAAAACCTTCAAGCTTCTGTGCACGCTCACCCGAACGCGAAGACCCAGCGAACACTTCGATCACAACCGTCGGATTTTGCAGCACTTCGGAGCGGTTGTCTTCGAAGACCGGCTCGCCATTGACGATAACGAGGTTCGGAAAACAAACCGAGTTTTTGCCGATCTGCACCTGCATATCACCCGGATAGATCTCGCAATTGTTACGCTGGATGCGAGTTCCAATGGCAATGGCAAAATTTGCCGTTATGAGATTATTCCATCTGTTCGAGGCGTGTTTTACCGAGGCACGTCCGTCGAGAACCTCGATCTTGCCGGCTTCGCGGCGATCATTTGACGACGGGTTCTTCTGCGTTTTTGTAGCGGTTGGATTTAACGAGCTATGATTCATTATGTGGTATTACTCCTGAATAGAAAATATATAAAAGGCTGGGAAAGAAGTTGCAATATCCATCCGGATTTTGCGCGACCTGAAATTGTCTGTTAAAACTAGTGTGACACATCAACACGCGGATTATCAAGAAGTTGATGAAACAGTAGAAATGCAGAAGCCCGCGCGTCAGCAAGGGAACATTCAAGCCGGGCTGTTGATACCTTAGGACGGAAGCGACAGTTTAGCGATGCGTGTTCCTCCGTTCTGGCACAAACAACGTGCCAGTGTTGCGAGAACGTCGCAACCGACTAACACGAGGGCTTGGGCAAAAAACTATGCAACTCGCCGAATTAGCCAACAGGACAGCATCAACTATTGAACGCGGCGATCCAGCACTCGACATCGTATCGACAGCCGGTCTCGACATTGCGGGCAAAGGTGACGTGACCTTCCTCGCCAACCCGAAATACACCCCGCAGGTAGCCGAAACAAAGGCTTCCGCAATTTTTTTGAGCGAAGGCGTCCAAATAGAGCGTGACGACATTGCGGTACTTCGAGCGAAAGACGCTTATGTTGCGTACACGCTCGCGATGCGCGAGTTTTTCCCAGAGCCGGCGGTGAAACCCTTCATTCATCCGACGGCTGTCATCAATGAATCTGCTACCGTCGCGAAAGATGTCGAGATCCACGCGAATGTCGTTGTCGGTTCGAACTGCAACGTCGCGAGCGGCGTGCGTATCATGCCGAACGCGACGCTCTACGACGGTGTAACTATCGGCGCGGGCACGACTATCCACAGCGGTGTGTCTGTGCGTGAAAATTGCGAGATAGGTGCGCGCTGTATTATTCACAACAACACGACGATCGGCTCGGACGGTTTTGGTTACGCAAAGACCGCCGAAAAAACCTGGCTCAAGATTCCGCAGACCGGCCGCGTCGTTCTCGAAGACGATGTCGAGATCGGCGCGAACACGGCGATCGACTGCGCGTCGGTCGGCGAAACGCGCATAAAGCGCGGTGCAAAGATCGACAACCTTGTGCAGATCGGACATTCGTGCACCGTCGATGAAGATACACTCATCTGTTCGCAGACGGGTCTCGCCGGCTCGTCGCACATCGGCAAACGCGTTGTGCTCACAGGTCAGGTTGGCATCGCCGGTCATTTAACGATCGGCGACGATGCGGTCCTCACGGCAAAATCCGGAATTTCGCACGATGTCGAACCGGGCAAAGTGATGTCCGGTATTCCGGCATTCGATAATAGAGATTGGCTGCGCTCGACGGCTGCGTTTCGCAAGCTGGGTGAGATGGCGTCACGTCTGCGGAAATTGGAGAAGAAGGTTTTTGGTGAATGAGTCAGAATCCCGACAGGTCGGGACGTGTGCGGGCGGCCAGAGTGGCTATCGCTTTAAACCGCAGATGAAGCAGATAACACAGAAAAGAAATGATAAATCGGTTTTTCATCTGCGTCATCTGCGTTATCTGCGGTTAAGTAACTATCAGGTTTAATTCAAGTATGAACGAAGGTAGACAATTTTCAGATTCCGGCTACGACATCACGCCGCTTGACGCCGAAACTATCGAGCGTCTTGCGCAGGATTTAAACGAGGAAGAATATCGCGTTCTGCTCAACCACGGCACCGAGCCCGCGTTTTGCGGAACGCTGCTCGACAACAAACTCGACGGCGTCTATGCCTGTCGTCTGTGCGGTCTGCCGCTGTTCAGCTCCGAGAAAAAGTTTCACTCCGGAACCGGCTGGCCGTCATTCTACGCGCCGTTCGACAAAGATCACCTCGCCAACATCGAAGATAATTCGTACGGCATGCGCCGCGTCGAGATCCGCTGCGCACGCTGCGGCGGCCACCAGGGCCACGTCGTCCCCGACGGCCCGCCACCAACCGGTCAGCGGTACTGTCTAAATTCCGCGTCGCTTGAGTTCTTCGAAGGACGAAAAGTAATTCCACAGAAGAATTAATCGAAGGGTCGCCGGGAAGTTCTTTTGTCGCGGAGCGACAATTTGAATTTAGCCGTGTCTTTCAAGGCACGGAATTTGGTGGTCAAAATGTACGTGTCGCGTGAGCGACAATTGAATTATGTTTTGAACAATTCACCCGCCCGACGCAACGCAGACCGCATGACGACTCGACCAAAGGCGGCTTCAGCCGTCTTTCCGCGTCTCGCACGGCGCATCGCCACGCCGTTTACGGCGTGGTGAACGGATTAAATAGATTACAGAGCCCGTTTCAACGGGCTTACATGCTACGGGCTTAAGCCGACAGGAGCAAGGACGTTAAAACGCCCTCGAAATCTCCGACTCGACCTGTCCACGCCGTAAACGACGTGGCTACGCGCCCTGCGGGAAAGCAAACAGACGCGAGGCTGAACTCATTGTGCAAATCCAAACAAACCGCGCGTTCGTCGCGGCACGCTTTGGGAAATCCATCCAATCGCAAGGTTTGAAGTTAAGATCGACGGCGTCTGGAAAATACTTTGAACGGAGGTTTAAGATTTAGCGTCGAAAGCCTAGTACTTGCAGTCAAGCGTCTTTTCGGTTTTGTCGTAATGCGGGCCGGTGCATATCCTTTCACCCTCTTCGGTGAAAACATTGAGGCCACAAAAATAACCGTTGTTGAATCGGTCAATTACTCGGAAGGGATCCATTGTGTGAAGCCCGCAGTAAATAAGTTGGCAGCCACGCCAATTACCATCAAACCAATTATCACGTTCCAAGCGATTTTCCGTCGTCTCAACAAATTCGAATATCGGTCGATCTCGTCGCCCCATAGAAAGACCTGATGTGGGTACGTAGTGAAAAGGACGATGGCGCAACCAATTATGACGATGAACGGAATGCCAAACACTATAAGATTTCTTTTAAATGCTTTCGGCGGGGTTGTCTTCGGTCTCCGATCCTCAAGAACATTCTTAAGTTGCATCGTATAGACTTCCCTAATTTCCTCATCGGTAATATGGCGACCTTGATCAATAATCTCATCAACCCGCGCAAGGTTAGCGTCAGTCAGCCACATGCTACCGTTATAGGAAGGGGAACTTGGATCGAGCCGAACAAAATTCAAAATGAAAAAAACAGAGGCGACGATCAAAATCGCTACAAGGATGCTAAGTGGCTGTGAATTTCTTTGCCATGTTCTTTCGACCTGCTCCTCCACTTCCGACATCGTTCGAGTCGCCCACCCTGCCGCATCACTTCGAACGGTGACAGTGAGGATTCGGGTCGTGTTGGCTCCGGTAAATGACGGTGTTGTCTTGATGACGCCGAAATCAACATTTATCTCATGTTCTGGACGTGTCGCTAATCCCCTTGCTCCAATACATGTTATGAGAAGGCGTTCGATCTTGTGATTGCGCGAGTTCTCAAGAGCAAGCACCTCATCAATCGAGGAGATTTCTTCGCGACGATTTCCAGAAAGAAAAACCTCAAAATGGTCGTGCGAGGTCAAATCCCCATGGTCGTCAAGTCTTTCGTGTATCTTGTCTACGATACGCCTCAGCTTTGTCGGCTCCAATAGAAAAGACTGGGTATATTCCTTATTTATCTGCTTCATTCTGGTCGTATGTGCCTAGGACGCGCACGTGAAATGTAGCACTAACGCGTTTGTCTTGGCAAGATTGAAGGACGTGCAGTATTTCTATCTATTATAATCGCTCACCGCTATTAGGAGAGAAGATTTGGCTCGTCGTCTTTTTTGGCTTTTTGGGCTTTCTTGGTGACTTCTGCCATTAGGGGAGATTCATTCTGGTGCCGTCGAGGATTTGCTGGATGGTGACGATCTGCAATTTGTCGAACGGCTGGAACATATCGGATCTGAACTTGCCTTGTTGTTTGGCGAAGGTCGTCATTGGCGCGGTTGGGCCAATTCAAGCGGACGGTGTGTTATTTGTAAATCGAATTCTAAAACAATGTTGTTCAAATATCTTTTTTATCTGAATCTTCGTCCAAACCTAAAACAGATTTTTTCTCATCGCTTTTTCCGAATGTGTTTTTAACGACGGTTTTTATTACCTTTGCCGGATTCAGTTGGATTCCCGTCAATTCTTTTACCCATTTGCTTTCGCCAACTTTCAAACCATCGTAAAGTTCTTCGATTCCCTCTTTATCTTCAAGCGCATCAATCATTATTGATTTGCTCGAAATTTTCTCGATGACTCGATTTTGCTGTTCAATTATGGAATCTTTGTGACTAATTATCTTGTCTTGATGTTCTATAACCGATTGAGCCAAACGCATTTCTCTTTCAGCGGATCGTATTTCCCTTACAGCCATGGTTTGGGAGTGATGTAGATTTTCAACTTCCTGCTGCAAGCGCATCGCAGCAAAACTGTCATCATAAACAATAGGACTTGACGGCAAATGTAAATAAATGGAAAGAGCCTCACGAATTTTGTCAAATGCTTCAATGTCATCATTCGGTGTAACTGAAAAAAGAACTTTTCCAGCCTCTTCTTTCAAATTTGGCGTTGCATTTATTCCTAAATCTCTTAAAAATTGCGCAAAATACAAAAGATATTGTTCGCAAGGAGCTTTTAGTTCGTCCGGAAAACTAAACGAAGTTAGCAGTGAGTTCTTAAATTGTTCCTGTTCTAGTTGCTTTAAAGTTATTTTGTGTATTTCGACAAACTGTTCTAAGTTTTTTTCAACTTCTTCAGCTATTGACAAATTATTTAATACTGCATCAATGACTGACATAAATTTTGTTTTTATTCCGCCAACTCCAAACAAAACGCGCTCACCAAATTCCGTTTCACAAATTTGACGAAAGCGTGTGTAGTAATCATTGTAACTATAAGGATATTTCCAATTTTCTACGTCAGGCTCAAATTCGACCTCAAAAGTTGTTCCTTCTTTGTGCTTTGGGAAATGATCTTTCCCAAGGCTAATAGAAATATCAAAGCCTTCCCATCTGGTCCAATTTGTTAAATGTATGCTTTGAACTCTTGCAAGCATAAATTCATTTAAAGTTAAGGCCGCTATTTTCTGTAATGAATCTCTTTGCTTTGAAATAATATAAAAGTTAGGTAATCCTGAAGATGATTTATAGTTCTCGCCTACACTTACAACGTTAAGAACGGCTCCATCGATTAGCAAATCGTACAAATCATTACCCGCTCCGCCTCTTGAGATGGGTTCGCTCCTTCGCCGAATTTCTATTCTTTTGTGTTCTTTTTTCACAATTAGCTAAACAACCGTTCACATAGTTTTCCGCGCGATCAACTGATGAGTCTGCACGCCGTCATTGTTCGTCAGGATGTCGTCGAGACATTGGTTGGCGTGGTCGTCCCACGTCCATGTGTCGGTAACGAGCGGTGCCTGCGCACGGTCTTCGGTGCCGATGTTGTTGTATATCTGGTTGTAGGCGTGCGCCCGCGAATTGAACGGCGGATCATATGACAAAGATCAACCGTCTCGTCGCGGATAAACTTCCGCATCACATCAAGATTGTCACCGTAAAAGAGTTTCTTCATAGGATTCGAACCATTTGACGCTGAACGTGTCGAGTTTATCGTAAAATATATGTGCGGACGATACAAAATGACGGCGAATGCGATCGAGATGAATAGGCAATTGCCTTGGCTCGAACAGGATGATTATTTTGACATTCGCTGAATGATTATTGTTGAGCGGCTGAATGCGAATTGTCGCAATACGGCGGGCTCTTTGTCAGCTTGCATTGACAGAGTTTGGCACGGCCCGCGCGTTTTGCGGAACAAAGCATGGGCATGAACTTGGTCCCGTGATGCAAACCGCTGCAAAACGGCTGGTTCTTGCTTCGGCCGCACCTGCACCAAAGATACTTTTCACCTTCGGCAAATTCGCGTGATTCGCGGGCTAGAGTTTTTAGTCACACGCTCGTCCGCACCCCTGGTTTCTGCTTAAACTATTTTCCAAAAATTTTGAGAAATTCGTCTGTTGTCATTACAGCACAGCGGATTAAGGCTCTAAGCGGTTGATGGTCTTTCGCTCTGGCCGTGGTTTTTGTGTATTCTTTGATAAACTGTTTTAGGGAATGAAACAGAGGATTTACATAGACACTTCGGTAGTGGGTGGTTATTTTGACGAGGAATTCAAAGAGGCGACAGGCAAGTTGTTTGATCGCCTTGAAAATAATGAAATTAAGTTTGTGGTTTCCGACCTGCTTGACCTCGAACTCTTGAACGCCCCACCCAATGTAAAAGAACATTTGCTTCAATACTCCGCGGAAAAATTCGAGAGGGTTGAGCTTACAGAAGAAGCAATTCAACTCGCTGATGCTTACATCAACGAAAAAGTAGTTGGCAAATCAAGTTTGGAGGACTGCCGACACATTGCCCTTGCGACAATTAACAAAGTTGATGTTTTGGCGAGTTGGAATTTCAAACATATCGTAAACCTTGACAGAATTAAGGGCTACAATTCTGTTAACTTGCGACACGGATATTCAATCATTGAAATCAGAAGCCCAAAAGATTTAATAAATTATGGAGACGACTAAAAAAGAAAAAACTTTTGACGCAGTTAAGATGATGCGTGACATACGTGATCGGATTAGTGCTGAAACGCAAAATATGACTTTTGACGAGTTGAAAGCATACATCAAAAAACAGTTGGCTGACAGCAAAACAAAGTTGGTTGGACAACTCTGAAACGCTGAGCTATTTTGCCTAACGCAAAATGTCGAGCGAGATCGTATTCTGCCTCTCAAATAAATCTTTCACCTTTTCACTTTTAAACTTTTGCGTGCGAGTTATCGCAAAACGGCGGGCTCTTTGTTAGTTTGCATTGGCATAGTTTCGCCTTTCCGTCGCGTTTTGCGGTACAAAGCATTGGTTTGAACTTGGTCCCGTGATGCAAACCGCTGCAAAACGGCTGGTTCCTGCTTCGGCCGCATCTGCACCACAGATACTTTTCACCTTCGGCAAACTCGCAGACCGCCGGTTCCAGCACGGTTGTCAGTTCCTTTTTGAATCCGCGTGCAAGCTCGCTGTCCGGTTTATCCGAAGCGATGAGCGGATAAAAATAACTCGCCGTCCATTTATCTTTCGGGTCGTTGACCAAGCCGATGGCAGTTGGAAATTGACGCGTGAACTTCGCCGTTCCAAACATCTGATCCCAAATCGAAAACATATTTCCGTAATTCCCGTTCGGGTCGCTGATGCCGTCAATCATCGATCTGCCGTGATGAGCGTAATGAAAAGCGGGCGTGATAAAGATGCGTTCGAGAATTGTGGTCAAAGGATTGAGAAATTTGTACCGATACAAAATCTCGTCCCAACGGACTCGGCTGTGCGAACCGATAATGATAAGTTGTTTGGCAATCAAACCGATCGCCACCGCTTTGGCTCCGCCGAGAAAGATCACGATGCCGACCCACCAGATATTCGGCATCAGCAGATAATACAAACCGGCGTTGCGATACGAGACAAAGAATCCCATTTCCTCGGCCTGATGATGCGGACGATGCAGCTTCCAAAGCCAGTTGTATTCGTGTGCGACACGGTGATACCAATACTGAAGAACATCGTCAACCAGCAAATACCCGAGAAATACGAGCCACAGATACGAGTTTGCAAAGGCGTTTTGAACACCGGGGATCAGCATGCGTCCCAGTAAAAACGCCGCCACGACAATCAACGGTTTTGTTACAAACGACAGAACCAGAAGACTCCCGGCTTCCTGTATCCAATCGCCAAAGTTGCGTTTTGTAGTCGTCAAATAACCGGCAATCGTTTCGAGCAGGCTAAAAAAAAGGACAATGCCGATAACGATGTAACCGTCGAGGTTTTCTATTCCAAAGAGTGGCTCGTTCATGGTCTGGTTTAGTAACGAAAATGAATTTAGCACAAACCAACTAAACAGAAGAACGCAAGGTAAGACGTTCCGCAAAAGAACTAGCCACCGAGCTCACAGAGAGCACAGAGGCAAAGAAATATTTCTTATTCTCGGTGGTCTCAGTGTGCTCTGTGGCTAAAGTTCCTATTTTCTATCTTTGAAGCTATCGAACAAACGCGTGTGGCGCGAGGTAAGCGGCAGCATCCGCCCATTGATGAACAGATATTTTATGTTTGTTCGTCCATCGAGAATGTCGCCGTCGGCGACGACGATATTCGCCATTTTGCCGACGTCGATCGAGCCCATCTTGTCCGCAACGCCAAGCATCTCGGCAGGGTACATCGTCACTGACTTCAAGGCATCTTCTTTCGACAAACCAAACGCACCGGCCATGCCGGCCTGATACGGCAGATCGCGCGAATTCGCGCCCGTGTCGCCCGATGCGATGCAGAATTTCACACCGGCCTGCGCCATCTTTGACGGAGCCTCAAACAAATAGTCATACACGTCGTCCTGACGGACAGGCAGGCTGTAGATGTTTGTGTAGATGACAGAGATATTGTTTTTCTTTAGATCGTCAGCTGCTTTCCACGCTTCCTGACCGCCGGCGACGATGCCTTTAACTTTCGTGTCCGCGACAAACTTTGCGACGCCGCGAATATCGCGCTCGCGTTCAGCCGTAAAGATGATCGGCCGTAGCCCTCGTATGTACGGCTCCATCGCGTCCAGTCGCTGATCGACCGGAACATGCGGCAGCGATTTGTCTTTTGCGTATGCGTCGCGCGCACGAAGGTAGTTCTCGGCGTCGCGAAAGATCTTTTTGAGTTCCTCGACCTGCGCGTCGCGGCGGCGAACGGCTTCGTTAAAATCCGTTGCCGGCGGCGGACCGCCAAAGCCACCACCGAATCCGCCACCTCCGCCGAACGCGATACGCGGAAAATTAATTATCAGACTGTGAACCGGCACGACGGCCATCTCGTCGGCGGTCGAGCCGTTTAGATTTATGAGCGCCGTTTGTCCCGAGATCAAGCCACCGGTCGGCCCTGACAGAACGGTCGTAATTCCGTTTACGCGGGTCACGTTGATGTGCGCCGAGTGCGGGTGAATTCCCTTTAGCGCTTTTGTGTTGGCGTTCATTGTGCCGACCTCTGTGAGGTCGACCGAACCCGCAACGGCGAGCGTGATCTCGGCGAGACCCATATTCGTCGCCGCGTCGATCATACCCGGAAAGACACTAAGCCCTTTGCCGTCGATCCGCTCGGCGCCCGATGGAACCGAAACATTTGCGCCGACAGCCGTGATCTTGCCGTTCTGAATAATGACCGTGCCGTTATCGATCGTCGCACCGGAAACGGTTACGATCCGCGCACCGACGATCGCAAAGGTGCCCGCGCGCCCCGTCGCGTTCTGCTCGGTACCATCGTTTTGACCGTAAGCTGTAAGCAGTAAGCTGCAAACAGTAAACGCAAAGAAACCAAAACGAATCAACTTTGTTCCGACATTTTCAATTTTCAACTTTCCGT
>JBJXFZ010000025.1:0-9478 GCA_046154245.1 Pyrinomonadaceae bacterium | reverse complement strand
GCTTGCCGCCTTCGCCCGGTAAGAGCAGTCTGCCAAACGGCGACAGCATCATCAGCGGCAGATTATCGACGCAAAAATAGCCGAGATCTTCGAGCGAATCGGTCGCCGAACTCATCCCCGAACCACTCAGACCCGTGATAATGACAAAAGCCGGAAGGGTATGATTGTCGCGCCTTTTTGGCGGCATAAATAGTATCGTGCTAAGGCTTGACCCTGTGCTATTCCGCAGTTTGCTGATCTTCTGACGCGGATGCCAGGGCGGCGGTCGAAACCGCCTTGTGCGATCTATCGATCACCTTATCGTGAAGTTTACGCGCCTGTTTCTCGATCTTCGCGATCGTCTGCGATAGCGACTGGTACATATCAGTGACACTCGAGTGGGCGGTCAAAACCTCGTTTCGCCAATTCATCACAACCTCCGATCTGTGCATGCCGCGCTCGACCTCGATGATGACGTGCGCCTTTACGGGCTTGCCGTCGAACAGATGTTGGAGTTTCTTAAACTGCTCCTCAACGTGCTCTTTTAGTGCCGGTGTTAGTTCGATATGTCGTCCTGTGAATTCAATGTTCATATAACTGTTTTACGTTCTCGCGAGCCCGGGATGTTCATCTGGTCACGGTACTTCGCAACGGTGCGGCGCGAAAGCTTCACGCCCTCTTTGATCAAAACTTTTGCGATCTCGTCGTCGGTCAGCGGCGATTTTGAATCCTCGTCTTCGACCATCTTCTTGATCCTTAGCTTTAAGATGCGGGTCGAAACTTCCTCGCCCTCCTCGTTCATCATTCCCTCGCTAAAGAACCGTCGCAGCTCGATCACGCCCTGCGGTGTGTGAGCGTATTTACGATTGACAACGCGCGAGATCGTCGAGAGGTGCATTCCGATGTCTTCAGCTACGTCCTTTAGCATCATCGGTTTGATATGTTGGACGCCGTGATCGAGAAAGGCGCGTTGACGGCGAACGATGCACTCGACGACGCGATAAATGGTTTGCCGTCGGTGCTCGATATTGCGAAGCAGATCGACGGCGCCGCGTACCTTCTCCTTAATAAAATCCTTTGTCTCTTTGGTCGTATCGGGCTGTGCGAGCATGCTGTTATAGGTCGGGCTGATCCGAAGCCGTGGACTGCCGTCGTCCATAAAGTAGATCACGTAGTCATCATCGAGCTTTTCGACATAGACCTCGGGCGAGACATAAACCGGGTCCTCGGACGCGTATCTGCGACCGGGATAAGGGTCGAGTTCGCGAATGCGTGCGATCTCGTTGTCAAGCGTCTGCAGATCGACGCCGGTCGCCTTTGAAAGGTGCTGCAGACGATGCGGCTGAAGGTCTTCGAGATGTTCGTTGACGAGGCGATGAGCAAGCCCGTCCTTCTCGCCCGCGGCTTCGAGCTGCGCAAGCAGACACTCTTTGACATCGACGGCACCGCAGCCAACGGGGTCGAGCTGCATCAGCTTTTGCCGCGCCGATTCAGCTGCGTCGAGCGAGCAGCGGCTATCTGCGGCGATCTCGTCGAGCGGGACTGTCAGCCGGCCGTCTTCGTCCAAATTCCCGATGATGTCAGCGGCGGCACGCTCCTCGGCCTCAGAGAGATCCAGCAGATTCACCTGCCATTCGAGATGCTCGCTCAGTTTCGGCGAATGAGTCAAAAACTGTTCGAAGCTCGGAGCGTCGTCCTTGTACTCGATCTCTTGCGTCCGATATCCCGGGTCGAGATAGTCCTGAAACTCCCGCCCATAATCGATCTCTTCAAAGGCATCGTCCGTGCCCGTATGCGAGTCGTCAAACGAGTCGGATTCCGTCGATTCAGGCGAGCCAGCCTCGGCATTGCCGTTCAAACTCGCACCCTCAGGCGTTGAAAGTTCGATATTCGGCATCGAGTCATAGCCGATGTCAGTCGCAAAATCCGGATCGGCCGCAGCGGCAATTTCCGCCGAGTTTTCGTTCTCAAGCCCGTGATTTTCACCATCTGCGGTCTGATCGAGAATATTCTCGCCGATCTCCTGCACTTCGTCGCCGGGCTGCACCTCTTCGAGCACCGGATTTGCGACCATCTCCTGCTCGATCAGCTCATTGAGCTCAAGCGCGGTCATCTGAAGCATCTCGATGCGTTGCCGCAACTGCGGCGTGAGCACCATTTTCTGCTGGAGTTGTGTTGTGAGCCTCAAGGAAGACATATTCTTACCAGCGGCAGATCGGCCGGACAGCAATTACTGTTCCTAAACTCGATTATAACTAAATGAATTCGAAAAAGGAAAACAGCTTACCGAAGCTTCGGTGCCCTTCCCATTGGCGGATGTATACCTTAATGGCCGCGATTTGGATCGCGGCCTTCGCTTGTCTACTGTTCATGATTCACCATGCGCTATTTACGGGTTTGGCGCCTGTTGTGCAGCGACGCGTTTAGGGGCGCGCTCAAGATGCGACGCGAGTGTCCACGCCGCGAGTTTTGCCGGGTTGTCGGTGTATTTTATGCGGACGATAGAGTTAAGTTTTCTCGATAGACCCATGCCTCGGCGTGCCATGTCAAACAGACCGCCGGTCGCGGCTGCGCGTTGTTCGAGGTTTGAGTCTGCGGACTGGGCAGCCGTTGCGACCGATTGAATGGCTGCCTGCAGATCGTCGAGAAACGTAGGGACAAGACCGTACTCCTGAAACTTTGCGCTGATCGGCGTCGCGTCCGAATGGAACGCGCGAGCCACCGCGAGGATATTTTGCTGCGAACGGTTTCGTGGCATGCGAAACTGATCGCGGCTGCCCGGTATCTCGTCGTCAAAGCCGCGCGCCGCAAGATTCATCTTCTTTATAAGTCCGATCAGATCGTCGAGAGATTCTTCCTGATTGCCAAAAGCCTGGGCCGCCGTGCTCGCGCCCGACACCTGCTCCGCTGCCAGGTCACGTATCTCGGCAATTACGACAGACAACGCTGCCGCTGCCGTCGCCCCGGGCGTCGCGGCCGGGAAATCCGCCGCGTTATCAACCATGAACGTCGCTTCGCGTTCGAACTTATCGAGTTTTCGTTTAATTACGTCTTTCATTTCTACTCCTGGTTTTGTTTTCCGAACCGTCTGCCATCGCAGCACGGCCAGTCATGTGACTGTAGCCTGCACCCGCCGGGAAAGGCGGGCAAATCTTGCGTCAATGCACCGTTAGCGTCGTAGCTGTAACCACTTTGCGAAATGCGGTTGTTCGCAGTTGAGATCGTCGGATTGCAAACTGCGGTGGTGCAGCTTCCTAATGTCGTGGTGTTCGCGGCATCGAATCGCCTGTTGCCGTAACGATCATATGTAAACGTTTGCTTCCATGAAGGTGTGGAATTTCCGTTGATGGTTTCCGTAGCGGATTGCAGACGATTGAGATCGTCATAGGCGTAAGTTTGAGTCGCTGTAAATCCTGCATTCGATCCCGTGGTCGGGACGGTTATCTTCTATTCTCGCATCGAGCCGTTGTTCTGCGTCGGCGTTCCGTAGCCGAATTCAAGTTTTAGAAGATTCTGATCTGCGTCGGTTATGCCCAAACCGATTTGTTTAACTTGCTGCCGGTTGTTATACAAGGCCGTCTCCCAATGTCCGTTGCCAAGCTGCATCTTTTTGACATTGCCAGCCGAGTCATACGAAAAGCTGTCGGCGTAGGCGAAGAAACCGGAATTTGCATTCTTTTTGCTTCTCACTATCGATAGGTCGCCGTCGTTGTCGAGAACAATCGTTACAACGCGACCGCTTGGATAAGTTTCCTCGATCAAGCCGCCAGAGAGATTATACGCGTAACCGAAGTTATAGCTTTGCCCGTCCGTGATTTGCTGATGTGCTATTAGTCTGCCGAGATTGTCAAAAGTTGTGCTGTTTGTTCGCGAGACTGAGGATTTTACACCAGTTGATTTGCCGCGTGCGCTCCCGGTTGCGTCTTGCAAAACGTCATTGGCATCCAGATACTTGCCGTCGTAATAGAAACTCAAATCGGGTGTTGCCAGATCGGACTAATTCCCGATTTGTTTTTGCCTGATCTACTTCAGATCGCTTTGATCGTATCCAGACCAAAAAATCGTCTTGACGGTTATCGGAAAATCACTTCTCAATTTTACCTTTTGATAGGTCTTGTTAATTGGTAAGCCACCTTCACATGTATAATAAATAATTTCACTCGGCCCCCCTCCAGCCTGCCCCGTAATGACTAACGGATATTCTTTTCCTTCAACATCTATTACACTAATTTTAGGATTGACTATCTCACCTCCGGGAACTTTAATGCCCCATTTAGTTGTAGCTGCTTCAAGTGGAGGTTCGATTTGGAGAGATATGTAATGATAGTCTTTTTCTACCTTTAGCTCTTTTTGAGTTCCGACCTCTTTCCACTCGGACGTAATTTGAAAGTCGTTTGCCAAGACAACATTTCTTCGGGTTTCGTGAAAGAAGAGCCTCCAGACAATCATGCCGCCCCAAATGATTATCACAACCACTGCTAAAATCAAAATTACTGACATAATGCGTTTACCTGACATAGCTTTTACCCTTGTTTTCTGTATCCTCAAATTTTACTATTTTAGTGAATTTTGCGCTTTAATATGATGATATGTGTTTATGCTCGTCGTGTACGGTTTTAACGTTTTCTGAATGTACGTCCCGTACGTGGCGGGTTTGATAGTAGATGTACTGATTGGTGCGACGCCGAGCTTGCCGGCAATGGAGTTAGTCGCTGCCTTAAATGCATATGCACAGTTGTTGGTCGGAGTCCAAGTCTGAGTTGATCCATCCTGATTCTTGTATGCCCCTGTTATACTATCCTTAAATTTCTTGTTTAGGTCCGCCGAGCCGAAATCCAATACATATCCCGTGCCTCCCGATGTTTTTCTCCGCTCATCAGTATATTTACTTGGATCCTGCTTGTGATAATCTTCGTTATCAAAAGAGTACGAGTAACCATCAATGATATAAGACACATGACCATACTGGCTTGCAAAGGTGGCAGGATTCACTGTCCAATATGAATCCCAAATGATAACCTCGATTCCTACATTTTCATTGTCTGGAACATCATCGTCGAAAACATCTGCTGCTGGTGACGGAGCAGCAGCATGTTGAGCAGACTCTGGGTTTTCGTCAACTGGGGGCGGCGAGCCATTTTATAGAAAATCACTGCCTTTCGCGGAGTTCAGATCAAACCCTATTGGATTTAATAGATCTTTGTTGTTAACGTCAAACCCAGCGGAAGAACCCTGCCGAACTCCGGAAACAAGTCCCAGCGGATCGGTGAATTTGTATGGCGAATTGAGCGCGTAACTATACCGGTTCAAAGTTTGCGGGTCTTTGACATTCGCACTCGCCGTCAATGGATCGACAGACGTAAAGCGGCCATGAATTGGGTTGTAATAACGTGCTTCAGCAAATTCCAAGCCAGATTCCGAATCCTTTTCGTAACCAGTATAGTCTTTACGTATGTTCGGAGTTTGATAGCCTAACCCTGCCGATCTCTGCGCAGTAACATTTTCTTCGCCGAATGCGGTGAAATCCTTGCGGCTTGTGACAGCACCGTTTTCGTTGGTAATTACCCTTGGGCTTCCTAAATGATCAGTTGTCAAATAGCTAACTTGCTGCGTTGGTGCCACTGCCGTCGAATACTCCGCGACCAATTTTGAAGTTGCATCGTAAACGAAAATTGTTGTTTCCGAATTCGTGATCTTTTTTACCCTATGGCCATCGCCGTCATATAGATATTGCCCAAGCGAATTGTTTGCAGAATCCTTAACTTCCTTCTGATGGTTTTCAGCGTCATAAAAGAACTGTTTGCCTTCACCATCTATAGTCACACTTCCGTTCGTATCAAAGCCGTAGCCGGCTTGCGAAATTCTGTTATTGCTTGTCGAAATAGTTGGATTGCAGATCGCTTGTGTGCAACTTCCTAGTGTCGTTGTGTTTGCTGCATCGAAACGTCGATTGCCATAGCGATCATAGCTGAACGTTTGCTTCCATGTGTGAGAACCTGAGATCGTTTCCGTAGCTGATGAAAGTCGATTCAGATCATCATAAGCGTAAGTTTGAATTGCTGTAAATCCTTGGGTGCTTCCAACAGTTGGGACTGTAATCTTTTGTTCTCTCAGACTACCGTTGTTTTGAGTCGAAGTGCCGTAGGAAAGTTCCAACTTAAGAAGATTTTGCGTGTTATCCGTAACGCCAAGCCCGATCTGCGTCACTTGCTGACGATTATTAAACGAAGCTGTTTCCCAACGGCCATTGCCTAACTGCATTTTCGTAACGTTTCCAGCCGAGTCGTAGGCGAAACCTTTAGCGTATGCAAAATAGCCGTAGTTTGAATTCTTCTTGCTTTGAACCTGCGAAAGCTGGCCGTCGGCATCAAGTGTGTTCTTAACCACACGGCCTGAGGGATATGTTTCCTCAATGAGCGCACCACTTAAATTGTAAACGTATCCGGTTGAATAAGTCTGACCATCAGTAATTTGCTGATGAGCCGTGACACGACTTAAATTATCAAATCCAGTATAGCGTGCCTCGGAAACACTACTTGTGACTTTTGTAGTCTGGCCTTTTGCAAATTGCGGCTCGGATGGTAGTCCTTTTCCATCGTAATAAAAACTCACATCTGGCGTGGTATCCGAGTAGTCGCGTGTCTTAATACGATTCAAGTTATCGTAAACCGCAGTTACCGATGTGTTTTTCGCGTCTGTGGTCGAAATGATGTTTGAATTGTCATCGTAAACATACTTAACCGACCATTGATTATTCCCCGTGATCGAGTCCGTAAAATTACTGCCTGAGAAATTTACATTCGCATCTTGTTCAACTTGTTTCGCGTAAAGAAGGCGCCCAAGACTGTCATGCATAAAATACCGGCTCTGCTCGCCCTGCGTGGTTTTGCGGAGATTGCCAAGCGTGTCGAATGTGTAGCCTGTTGAAAGATCTTGTCCCAAAGGATCTTCGATAACGCGAACCATTCTGCCCAATGCGTCCGATATGCCTTTTCGCTTTTTACCAGCCCGGTCCTCGGTCTGCGTACAATAGACTATCATCCAACCGCAGAGAATCGCTGGCCTGACTCCATTTTTGTGCCATTTTTGCCTCTACTCCCCTGGAAACTCTAAATAAAATAACCTGTATCTCTCGTTCTCTTTTGTCCAAACCATGGTGCCAAGTAACCCAGCTTTAAAATCAAATAAGACAAGATAGAGTTCAGATTCTTTCATAAATCGATTGGCTAATATTTCCGTTATCCGTTCAACGTTCTAAAATCACTCTAATGGAAATTCCAAGTACAACAAACGATATTTGCCGTTTTCCTTGTTCCAAACCATTGTTACCAATAAACCCTCCTTAAAATGAAACAAAACAAGGTGGAGGTCATTTTGACTTTCAATACCGCGAATTAGAAATTTCGAATTGTCATGTTTCCGGTCACTACACGAGTCAAGTAGAATTCTTTCCCGCAACTCCTTGTTAACCGGATAAATGTCAAAAAGATTTTTCGTCTTTGTCGGTAACAAATCATAGGCAATTTTCTCTTTCTGGTTTTCAACTATATTATCCAGCTTACTATTCGCCGGAGTGTCTTTAGCTAATCTCTCGAACACGGGTTTAATCGTCGAAAGAACCGTTGATCGTTTTTTTCTCCACTGCAAACTTTCGCCGTCATCAACCCAACAACTTGGGAACGCAGGCTTCTTAGAAACATAGCGTAGAGCTTCTTCCACATTCCCCTTTATCAGCCAGACATCAAGAAAGTCATAAACCGTTTTCTCAACATCCGTGGCCGAGGCCGACGCGGCTTGGGCATTTATGTTGACCAAACCTAAGAACAAAAGCATCGTCGCACACGAGGTTGCAATCAGTACACTAACTAACTTATTGTTTTCGCGGTATTTGACCATATTTCCTCTCATACTCTTTCTTGTGATTCCCATGATTGATATTCGAATTATTCACATCCAAGGCGCCTCGGCTGCCACCAGGTATAATTGTGTTAACGTATCCCTTGAAATCGTGGTCAAAATCAATGTCAATCTCGCCGCGGCTCTTACCCTCTCGATAAAGAATCTGCAGTTTAGGATCACCGCTTTCTCGAAAACCACCTGCCATGCCTTCATGCTTGGAAGCACTGGATTTAGAGAAGTTCTTGTTGCTTGCGGCTAACATGTCAACCGCACCATCCTCAAAGGTCACATATATGCGATAACTTTGATTTCCTTTATGGCCACCGTCGAACCCATTTATCGCTTTTGATTGCCCGTCGGCCCCTAACTTACCGATGTCGAGACCTTTCACGAAATCGAGTGCCGTTTTGCCAGTTTCTTTGCCATCCTTATCATAAAGCTTGGTTTTCTCCAAAGCATTTGTAATCCCCTCATAATGCAGCTTTTGGTCGTCTTTGAGGCCATCGTACAATTCCTTGACTGTCTTATTGTCTTTTTTTGCCTGCTCGGCAAAGTAATTATCGACAATTTCCTTTCGTTTGCCTTTGAGATCGTCATAGTCTTTACCGCTAATGTCAATGTATTTTAAAGGATTGTTTCCAACGTAGGTGTATCTGTTCCAAGTTTGTGGTTGACTAACTGTTGCTGAGGCCATTAATGGATCAACCGAATAGAATCTTCCTAGTCGACTGGAAAAATATCTTGCTTGTGCGAAGTCTAAATCAATTTCGTTATCGCGTTCATAGCCGGTGAATTTTTGACGGACTGAATCGCCACCGTAATTTGTCCGCGCAATCTCTTCACCGAAAGGTCTAAAGTCTCGTCTCGAATTTACTTGACCAACACCGTCCGTATTTATTCGAGGTGAACCTAAGTGATCACTTGTCAAATAGCTTATTTTTGCAGTGGCTTGAGGTTCGACTATTGTTGAATACTCCGCAACCACCCTATTTGAGGCATCGTAGACAAAAACGGTTGTTTCTCCGGTTGAAGGAACAAGCTTCTTTATTCTCTGACCGTCGCCGTTATAGAAATACTGACCCACTATGCCTTGAGCGTTGTTAACTTGGACTTGTTTGTTTTCTGCATCGTAAATGAATGTTTGTCCATTGGCATCAACCTTCGTGTTGCCCGCGTTGTCGAACTGATAGCCGATGAGTTTATTTGTTGCGGGATCAACAGAAGGGTTGCAGACTGCGGTAGAACATCCAGCCGGGATTGTGGTTGTCCGATTTGCCGTAGTATCGAAAGTTCTGTTGCCATAGCGGTCGTAGAGGAAAGTTTCCCGCCATGTCTCAGTTGTGCCGATAAGCTCAACGACATCTTTGATTCGATTCAAGCTATCGTACGTATAAGTTTGAGTTGCAATAAAGCCTTGATTCGCACCAACGGTTGGAACTGTAATTGTTTGACTTAAGACATTACCATTGTTATCGGCATTTCCGTTTGTATTGTAAGCGTAGTTAAGTTTGAGTAAGTTCTGGGATGAAGCGCTTGCTCCGAGCCCAATCTGTGTCGGTTGGAGTCTATTATTAAACTGAGTGGTTTCCCACTTGCCGTT
>JBJXFZ010000020.1:0-17975 GCA_046154245.1 Pyrinomonadaceae bacterium | reverse complement strand
CGTTGGCGCTTAAAAGATCGTGAACTTCGGCCATTGAGGAGAAATATGAACAACACAGAATTTCGAACCGGCGTGATTCGTCCCATTGAGTGTGTCAAAGAGGGTTTTGAGCTGATACAGCGCGACTACTGGCTGTTGTTCGCGATTGGGCTCGTCGGTGGCCTGCTCGCCGGTGTTACGATCTACATTCTCGCCGGCGCCATGATCAGCGGGATCTTTATCGCCTACATTAAAGTCATTGACGGCCGCCCCGTTGTGTTTGACGATCTCTGGAAAGGCATGGAGCATTTCGGCCAGGGCCTGGTCCTGATCCTAGTAATGATCGTGCCGGCATTTGTATATTATATTTTCGTTTATTTCACGTTGATCGCGGCGATCGTCGGCGGCAGTGCCGGTGGCGAAGCGGGCATGATAGGCGCGCTTGTCGTCATCGGCGTTATCGACCTCATAGTGCTGGCTGTCATGGTGAGTTTCCATACGCTTCTGACGTTTTCGTTTCCGCTGCTAGTCGATCGCAACTTGAACGCGGTCGACGCTATGAAAACCAGCGCGCGCGCCGTCTGGCAAAATCTCGCGGGCGTCGCCGGCATGGTCGTGGTAAATTTCGGCCTGATGATCGCAGGCTACCTCGCACTCTGTATAGGTTTGTATTTTGTGATCCCGATCATGATCGCGGCGAATGTCGTCGCGTATCGCAAGGTCTTTCCGCCGCTCGCGGGCAGAGAGCTTAACCTCGCCCCGCCGCCGCCAACGAGTTACAACGTATGATCGAACCCACACAAATCATTGAGGAATCCGACAGCGAAGTCTCGATCCGTTGGTCGGATGACACCGAGTCGCGTTATGGAGCGGCTGAGCTTCGTCGAGCGTGCCCATGCGCGGGCTGCAAGGACGAATGGACCGGCGTCAAAACCCTCGATGACGCGCAAATTCCGGACGATCTAACATTTAATTCGATCGCGATCGTCGGCAGATACGCGCTCAACTTTAATTTCTCAGACGGTCACGACACAGGGATATTCAGTTTCAACTTCCTGCGCGAGATCAGTCAGAACCACCTGCAGTAGCGGGTGGTTGAACATAGAACTCTCATACAATGTGGAACGACACGGATGAACCTATCGCATACTTCATCACCTTCCGGACCTACGGCACCTGGCTGCACGGTGATGAACGTGGCTCGGTAAATCGACATCACAACCGCTACGGAACTTCTAAGATTCGCCCCGAACAGAAGTGGCGGAAGATAAATTCAACCCGACTATTAGGCGAACCGATCACCCTCAACTCAAAACAACGCGCCTGTGTGAGAAACGCTATCTTGGAAACGTGTCGAATACGTGAGTGGACGATAATGGCTCTGAATATCCGAACAAATCATGTTCATGTGGTCGTCACGGCCCTTGGCAAGCCGCCCGGCATTGTTTTGAACGCTTTCAAGGCAAACTCAACCCGTCTGATGCGAGACAGAAAATATTGGAGTAGCGACAGAAGTCCCTGGGTTGATAAAGGCAGTACGCGATATCTGTGGAATGAAGAGAGTGTGATCCTTGCGTGTAATTATGTCGAATTTGGGCAGGGTGATACTCTGCCGGAATTTGAATGATATACTGAGCTGAATGGTGGTTGAGTTAAACCACCCACTACCATAGGTGGTTCTGACTATGCACGAGAGGGATATTTTTGACGAGCGGCAAGAGATCAAGAAGGCGAGTTTTTCGTGTCCGTTTTGCCGCGAACGAGCGGACTACGACGTGCGCTGGATGAAACGCACAAAGAAGAAGAACGCGCCAAAACAACTCAACGACCATGAACGCACGCAGTTTCAAAAGTCGCGCGACTATATGGTCCGCATCGACGACATGCTGATGTGCAGCAATATGCGCTGCCGAAAGCGGTTCGAGATACCGTCCTCACAGTCCGTCGTATTCATCTAACAAATTATCTAACCAAACAAAAAAGGCCGTCGAAACGGCCTTTTCGTGTCTTTTATCTTTCACTAAATTAGTAGATCGCGAATCCTATCTCCAAAGTTCTGGTTACTGACTGAGGTACACCATTAACTTTGGCGGGCTCGAAGCGAATGCCACGAGCGGCCGCGATGGCCGATTCCGTAAGTCCGTTTGGCAGACCTTTTACAGTTGAGATGCTGCCGATCTGACCGGATGCGAGAAATGTAACTCTCAACACGACCGTTCCCTGGACATTAGCTACACGTGCAGCGTCAGTATAACGCCCCTTTGGTTTAGAGATGATCTTCAACGGCGAGCTGACGCCTACTGCACGTGGCGGAGGATCACCGTCACCTCGATCTCCGGAGCCTGTTCCGTTTCCGTTACCGCTGCCTAGACCGCTGCCGTAACCGGAACCGGTTCCCGAACCTGCTCCCGTTCCGCGTCCACTGCCCTGACCGGTACCCGTTCCGCTGCCTTGACCGCCGCCGGTGCCTGTTCCGTTAGAAAAGCTCTCGAATCTACCATTCGGATCGCCCCAGCGATCGTATTTCTTCTCAAACTTTTTGTTACCCTCGGTCGAAGGAGGCGGCATTTTCAGCTCAAAATTGTCGCTACGAAAAACTTTTGCATCCGGCGGACGAACCGGGTTCTTGGTCTGATCCGCAAGATCGCCGCGAGTCACTTCTTCGTCCTCATCACGGCCGCCGCCACCGCCGCCGCCTGCGTCCTTATCTTTTTTCTGTTGGATCTCTTCCTCAACAGTAACCGGCACGTCATCGACGATCACGGCATTAAAGATGTCGTCGTTGATCGAGGCGATATTCAGATCCTTGCTAAAAATGTTGTAAACCATGCTCGACATCAGCGCGACGAGCATAAAGCCGGCTGCTCCGAGCAGAAGGCCGTTTCGTTGTTTGACGTTTTTCTCTTCGATGACGGTCAGGTAATAACCGCCGGACCGCATGGCTTTTGAGTGCTCGGCTTCGAGCGACACCGGTTTCTCATCAGCAGAAAGCGGTTTTGGTTGATAAAAAGCCTCTGTCGGAGCGGCGACGTGCGCTTCCTCGACAATTGGCTCTTCGATTACTTCCTCCACAACGGTCGGCTCGTCGATCTCGAGGATCTCTTCCTCAGCAGCGGCCGTTTCTACAACCGCGGCTTCGGCGGGTTCGATGAATGCCGGTGCGGGCGGGATAACCTCGCTTCCGACAGGATCGGGCGTTGGCGCCGCTGCCGACGCGAGCGGATTCATCTCAAAGGCCTGCAATGACTCGCCACAATTTGGACAAAAGCCAAACTTCTCTGCGAAGCCTTCGTCACATTTGCTGCAATATTTCAAAATTTTTCCCATTTTAGCCTCTCGTTTACTGCCCTCATGTTCAAGAGCGGCATATAATGATAAAACACATTATACCGTTATTATTTCAGAAGTTCAGTACTTTTCAAAAAAAATTTCCGCGGCGTCAGGATCGCGGCTACCACTCAATTTTCATAGATGCCTCAAGGGTTTGACGCGATGCCCGCCCACGCTTAATATTTCATTTGCGAGATTTGAGCGCCTTTTGCTCACGTATTGAATCATGGCTACAACAAAATCGCGGTCAGAGGCAACTAACAAAAGTAATAATTGCCGTTAATGATTGATAAGATGAAAATTAGAGGTTTGTTCAATATATTTGTGATCGCCGCGTTGATTGTCTCTGTTGTCGCGGCCACCGCGTTCTCGCAAACGTCCGCAGCGACGCCAAAACGCGAAAATTTGCTAAACGGCCTCAAAGTGTTGATGTGGCCAAGCGCGGCAGAGAGCCGCGTATCCGTGAGGATACGTATCCATGCCGGTTCGGCGTTCGACCCACAGGGTCGAGAGGGCGTGATGCAGCTGCTCGCCGACAGTATTTTTCCAAACGAAACGATCCGAGACTTTTTTGTACAGGATCTCGGCGGCAGCCTTGATGTAACGACAAATTACGATTACATCCAGATCGACGCTACATCCGATCCCGCAAATATTCTGACAATGCTCGAAACGCTCTCGACCTCCGTTTCAAATCCAACGATCGACAAGGAGACGACTGGAACGCTGAGAAACGCCCTCGCCGCACGAGTAAAGGCGCTCGAGGCCGACCCTGCGTACGTCGCCGACATGGCGGCGGCAAAGCGCCTCTTTGGCACTTTCCCGTACGGCCGAGCTCAACTCGGTACGGAAGACTCGGTGAAAAAGATCGATTTTGCAGATCTGATCGACGCGAAGCAGCGCTTCTTGACCGCCGACAACGCCACGATAGCTGTTTCAGGCAATTTTGACCGGGCGCTTGTTTTCAAGGCGATTCGCCGTTACTTTGGCGGTTGGTTAAAGTCCGACAAGCGCGTGCCATCGACATTTCGCCAGCCGGACGACCCGCCAACAGGTTTGCTCATCCTCGCATCACCGAGCCCGGACGTCTCGGCGATCAGGTTTGCCGCTCGCGCTCCTTCGCGATCTGAAAAGGATTTCGCGGCCGCTACGGTTTTTGCCGCTGTTATCGACGCGCGTCTCAGATCACGCGTTCCGTCGGCATTCGCCGACAAAGTGTACGTCCGCAACACGGCAAATATTCTTCCCGGCTCGATGGTCATCGGCTTTTCCGCCGGCCGGAATGACATCGGCGGCGGGAACGGAAAGGTCGAGGCAAACGAACTTATCGCAAAGGTCCTCGCCGATGCACCGACAGACGCGGAATTTTATGCCGCACGCTCGACAGTCGCGGGCGAGTGGGCAAAACGCCGCGTCGAGTTATTTTGGCTTGATAACGATACATACAAAACTACCTCGGTTGACGCTGACCGCAAGATCTTTGACAATGTCACGCTCGCCGACGTTAGATCGTTTGCCGAAAAATTCAAGTCGTCCCCGATGGTCTCGGTGCTTGTAAACACGCCAAAATAGAGAGATGAGCACGGCGATAAGCGAAAAAGAGACGGCGCACTCGACGGCCGTTAAAGAGATGTTCGCGGGCATCGCCGGCCGCTACGATCTGCTCAATCACGTCCTCTCACTCAACATCGACAAACGGTGGCGCCGCCTTGTCGCCGACGAACTGCGTGACACTCTGGATCGTAAAGACGCAACCGTTCTCGATGTTGCGTGCGGTACCGGTGACCTCTCGTTAGAGCTACAGCGAAACTCAAAAGCTCAGGTGATCGGAACCGATTTCTGTCGCCCAATGCTAGCAATCGCACATCGCAAATCGCGAAGCGCAAATATTCCGTATGTCGAAGCAGACGCGATGGCGCTGCCGGTTGCCGATGAGAGGTTCGACGCCGCGACCATTGCGTTCGGCCTCAGAAACCTGCCGAACTATGAGAACGGTTTGAGGGAGCTCTGCCGCGTGATAAAACCAGGCGGCAAGCTCGTCGTTCTCGAATGCTCGCACCCACCTCTGCCCGTTTTCAGACAGTTATACGAATTCTATTTTTCGAGAATTCTGCCGCGCATCGGCGGCCTTGTGAGCGGCTCGCGAGCGGCTTATACATACCTCCCTGAGAGCGTTTCGAAATTCCCCGAACAGGATGCGCTCGCGGACCTGATGAAAAACTGCGGCTTCGCAGAGGTCCGATTTCAAAATCTCACCGGCGGCATCGCCGCGATTCACGTCGGCGTCAAGAGCTGACATATTTGTTTTGCAGCGGAATTCTCGGTAAAATTTACACGCTTTCTCGCCCTCTGTCGGATGAAATATAAACTTCTGAATTTTGGTCGTCAGCTTGCGTTGATGCTGCTCGTGATCTGGACGGTCGTCTCGCTCGTGACTTTGCTGATCGAGGTCGTGCCCGGCGATCCGGCGACTGTGATCTTGGGCGAAACGGCGACGCAGGAACAGATCGAGAACTTTCGCGCAAAGCACGGCCTCGATCAGCCCGCGTTCTTCTTTTCATACGACGCCGAGAGCGGCTTCAAATGGAACGGCCTTAACAACCGTTATGCCGACTACTGGTCCGGATTGCTTCAGGGCGATCTCGGCAATTCGATGAGAGCCGATCGCCCCGTAATTGGCATGATACTCGAGCGTTATCCGTCGACCATAAAACTCGCCATCGCAGCGATGCTCGTCGCGATCGGCATTGCCCTTCCGCTCGGTGTGCTGGCGGGTTCGCGCAAAAACTCGCTCGTCGATAATTTTGCGTCCTTTGTTGCATTGCTTGGCATCTCTCTGCCGACATTCGTGATCGGTCCGTTCCTTGTTTACATTTTTGCGGTTCAGCTCGGTTGGTTCTCGCCCACGGGCAGTCTCTATCCGGAAGACATAGTGCTGCCGGCCTTCACGCTCGGCGCCGCTCTGTCCGCAATTCTCACCCGAATGGTGCGATCGAGCGTTATCGAGGAACTCGGCGAAGACTATGTCCGCACCGCTCGTGCGAAAGGCGTCACCGAGCGAATGGTGCTCTATAAACACGTGCTCAAGAACGGTCTGATACCGGTCGTGACGATTCTTGGTCTTCAACTGGGCGTACTGCTCGCCGGTGCGATCATCACCGAAAAGATCTTTAACTGGCAAGGTCTCGGGCTCTTGCTGTTAGAAGACGGCATCGGCAAACGCGATTATCGTCTCGTCCAGGGGTGTGTTCTTGTTATCAGCGTGACGTTTATTTTGGCAAATGCCTTGACGGATTTTGTGTATAAGAAGCTCGATCCAAGGATAAGAATCAGTTGAGAACTAAAAGTTAATAGTGAAAAATGAGGGAATCGATTCTGAGAGACAAAAGCTATGCGTTTGCCATTCGCATCGTCGAACTCAATAGATTTTTGTGCAGCAATAAAAAAGAATATGTGCTAAGTAAACAGCTCCTTAGATCAGGAACAGCAATCGGAGCATTGATCCGCGAAGCTGAGTTTGGACAATCACGGGCGGATTTCCGAAACAAAATGAATATCGCATTGAAGGAAGCCAATGAAACTCACTATTGGCTCAGTCTGCTGAAAGATACGAATCACATTGATCAGAAAGGCTTTGAAAGCATTTCACAGGACTGCATGGAGTTAATAAAAATGTTGGTCGCAACTGTGAAAACGACAAGTGTTCCTTAACAAACTTATTTTCCGATGGCACTTTTAGTTTTTAGTTCTTAGTTTTTAGTTTACATGAATCGACTCGGTTACATCGGCATTGCAATTGCGGCGTTGTTCATCCTCGCCGCGATCTTTGCGCCGTTTATCGCGACGCACGATGTTGCGACTATCGACACAGCCGTCAGGTACGCGTCGCCATCGGCCGAACATTGGTTCGGAACGGACGGCCTTGGCCGCGATGTTTTCTCACGGGTTGTTTACGGCGCTCGCATCTCGCTCCAGGTCGGAATATCTGTCGTTGTCGTATCATCGATCGTCGGAACGATAATTGGCGCGATCGCGGGATTCTACGGCGGCATAGTTGATAAGTTCTTGTCTGGCTATATCTTTAATGTGTTTCTAGCGTTCCCCGGCCTTCTGCTCGCGATCGCACTCGTCGCTTTTCTCGGTGCAGGTCAGGGCAAACTGATCGCCGCCCTCTGCGTGATCGGCTGGGTCGGATACGCGCGAGTCATGCGTGGTCAGGTTTTGAAGGTTCGCGAATACGACTACGTTATGGCCGCCAGGGCGCTCGGTGCGGGAAACATGCGTATTTTATTCACGCACATTTTGCCAAATGCCGTACAGCCACTGATCGTGCAGGCTTCTCTTGGCATGGCCGGCGCCGTTCTATCCGAAGCAACGCTATCTTTCCTCGGTCTCGGCATCCCGCCACCGGCACCAAGTTGGGGCACGATGATCGAGGAAGCGCGACAATTCTTTAGCTCGTCACCCCACGTTTTATTCTTCCCGGGACTGGCGATCGCGATGACGGTGCTCGCATTCAACTTTATCGGTGACGGCCTTCGCGAATATCTCGACCCTAAACAACGCGCACGATGACGGATGGATCTTTCAGGATGTTTCCGCTCGGCGACTCGGCTCTGACCATCGAGTTTGGCAACACGATCTCGGTCGATCTCAACCGACGAGCGATCGCTCTCGCCGGACACTTTCAGCAAAATCCGTTTCCAGGTTTTATCGAATCCGTCCCAGCGTATGCATCGACAACGCTTTTCTACGATCTGTTAGAAGTCCGACGCGAATTCGCCGGGTTTCCGTCTGCCTTCGAGGCGGTTAGGAGCCTTGCCGTCGAGGCTCTCAATAACCTGAACTCGTTACAAAACGAAACGCCTCGCCTCATTGAGATACCGGTTCACTTTGACGCTGAGTCGGCGCCCGACCTCGAGTTTGTTGCCAAGAGAGTCGACCTGTCCTCGAGCGATGTGATCGACATTTTTACGGCCGTAACATATCGAGTCTTTATGCTCGGATTTTTGCCAGGGTTTACGTACATGGGCGAGGTCGACGAACGCATTGCGACGCCTCGGCTTGAAACCCCGCGAACACGCGTACCAAAGGGCAGCGTCGGCATCGCCGGGCGACAAACCGGTATCTACTCGCTTCGCTGCCCGGGCGGTTGGCAGATCATCGGCCGCACCGATGTTGAAATGTTCACGCCCGACGAAAAACTGCCGAGCTTGTTACAGCCGGGCGATGAGGTTCGATTTGTCACTGCATGAGTATTACGTTTCAAAAGTCGGGCATCTTAACAACGCTGCAAGATCTCGGGCGGTTTGGGTATAGGCGATTTGGCGTAAACCCGAACGGAGCAATGGATGAAAGCGCCGCCCGGCTGGTGAACATTCTCATCGGCAATCCCGATACATCGGGAAACGAAGCTGTCCTGGAGATGCACTTCCCTGCTCCGCAGATCGTGTTCGAGGCAAATGCCGTCATCGCGATCGGCGGCGCGTCGCTTTCGCCTGACCTAGACGACGAGCCGATTGAAAACTGGCGTCCGTATTTTGCAAAAAAAGGAAGCCAGTTGAAATTTCAAAACAAAACAAACGGAAACCGCGCGTACCTGGCCGTTCATGGCGGTTTCAAACTTCACCGTTGGCTCGAAAGCGCGAGTACAAATCTCGCGGCCAAGATCGGAGGACTCGATGGTCGCAAACTCGCCGTCGGCGACCGACTCAGTTTTAACATCGAGGTAAACACGCCGCCCGATCTCGCGCGGGCGCGAGTTTCGATCTCGCTGCTGCCGTCATACAGCCGCTTCCCTACCGTGCGAGTCATCGCGGGCGCGGAATTCGGCCTATTGAGCGAAAAGTCGCAGCAAGAGATACTCACACATGATTTTACGATCTCGACAAATTCAGATCGCATGGGTTTTCGCCTGCAGGGTCAACCGATCGCGCTATCGAGGCCGTACGAACTCGTCTCTGCGGCGGTCAGTTTTGGTACGGTACAACTTCTGCCCGACGGGCAATTGATCGTGCTGATGGCCGACCATCAAACATCCGGCGGCTATCCGCGAATTGCACACGTTATATCGCGCGACTTGCCGCTTGTCGCGCAGCTTGGTGCGAACGACAAAGTCGCGTTTCACATGATCTCGCTCGACGAGGCCGAGCAACTCGCACTCGAATTTGAGAACGAGTTGAACTTTTTCCGCGTCGGGTGTAGATTTCAAACACGATCGTGGAACATCTGAGCATCGACATAAACTGTGACATGGGTGAGGGCTGCGCGGATGACGCTGAGCTGATGAAGTATATCTCGTCCACCAACGTCGCCTGCGGCTTCCACGCCGGGAACCGTGAAACCATGCTCCGCACCGTCGAACTCGCCACCGAGAACAACGTCGCCGTCGGCGCACATCCGGGTTATCGCGATCGCGAGAACTTTGGCCGCACGAATATGCAGATCCCGCCGAAAGAGGTTTACGCCATCGTGACTGAACAGATCGCGGCGCTCGATGACGTCGCGAGATCGCGTGATACAACCCTCGCTCACGTAAAACCTCATGGCGCGCTTTACAATCAAGCCGCAAAGAACGCCGAACTCGCCGCGGCGATTGCTCAAGCGGTTCGTGACTTTGACGACGGGCTGATTCTTTACGGTTTATCAGGCAGCGTTTCGATCACCGAGGCCGAAAAGCTTGGACTCAAAACTGCGAACGAAGTATTCGCCGACCGGACATATCAAACCGATGCCTCGCTTACGCCGCGAACGATGCCCAATGCCCTTATCAACGACCCTGCAAGCTCGGCGACTCAGGTTCTCGACATGATCAAATACGAACGCGTGAAATCTACGGATGGGATAATGGTCAAGGTCGCGGCCGACACTGTCTGTATTCACGGCGATGGGGCAAACGCTGTGGAGATCGCCAGAACGATCCGAAAAACCCTTAGCGACGCAGGCATCGAGGTCGTCGCCCCATTCGTGGCTAAGCCCGGGTGACGTATTAAAAGTTCGATTCCACCCTAAATTAATCCGACCGGAGAATTCAGCCACCGAGAGCACGGAGAACCCAGAGAATGCAGAACGACATTTTAACTCAAAAGATCATCGGTGCCGCTATCGAGGTGCATCGGACGCTCGGTCCCGGTTTGCTGGAATCGATCTATGAAGAAGCGCTTTGTCACGAATTCGATTTACGAGGAATTCAGCCACCGAGAGCACGGAGAACACCGAGAAAGGAAAACTTTTGGTTCATCTGTGACCTCGGTGTTCTCTGTGGCAAACTTTCGTATCGCGTAATTTGGTTCAAATGAAAAAACACTACATTTCACCGGTCGTGTCGGGAGCGGCGTTTCTGATGGCGACATCGGCAGTCGGCCCCGGGTTTCTAACGCAGACAACGGTCTTTACAAAACAGTTGCTCGCAAGTTTTGGCTTTGTGATCTTGGTGTCGGTCGTTCTCGATATCTTTGCGCAATTAAATATCTGGCGCGTTCTCGCGGTTAGCGGCAAACGTGGACAAACCGTCGCGAACGAAACAATTTCCGGCAGCGGTCACGTACTGTCATTTCTCGTGGCGGCCGGCGGACTGGTCTTTAATATCGGCAATATCGCGGGCTGCGGACTCGGGCTGAACGCGTTGTTTGATCTGCCGGTCGAGTATGGTGCGATCCTGAGCGCGTGCATCGCGATCGCGATCTTTCTTGTCAAAGAGGCCGGACGCGCCCTCGATGTTTTCGTCAAGATCCTCGGCGTAGTGATGATCGCGCTGATCGCGTACGTCGTGTTTGCATCGCAGCCGCCCTTAGCCGACGCCGCGTTTCGCACATTCGTCCCCGAGCGGATCGATGCCCTTGCCATCGTCACACTTGTCGGCGGAACGGTTGGCGGTTACATCACGTTTGCGGGAGCACATCGGCTGATCGACGCCGGCGTAACGGGCGCCGAGTCGCTGACGCAGATCAACCGTGGCGCGGTAACAGGAATTGTGTTAACTGCGTTTATTCGCTATTTTCTCTTCCTCGCCGCGCTCGGCGTGATCGCCCTCGGCCTGCCCATCGACGACGCAAATCCACCCGCTTCGGTTTTTCAAAACGCGGCCGGTACATTCGGCATACGCGTCTTCGGCGTCGTAATGTGGGCGGCAGCGATCACGTCCGTCGTTGGCGCCGCATTCACGTCCACGTCGTTTCTCAAGACCATAAATTCACGCACCGCGAATCGCGAAAGCTACGGCATCATAGGCTTTATCGTGATCTCCGCGATCATTTTTCTGATCGTCGGCCGGCCAGTCAAGGTGCTGGTGTTGGCCGGTACATTGAATGGCTTTATTCTGCCGATCGGCCTCGCACTTGTTCTGCTTGCATCGCGACGAGCAAAAACCGTTGGTAAATATCGTCACCCGCTTTGGCTGCAAATCGCGGGCTGGCTGGTCGTCGCCGTGATGCTCGGCTTCAGCGTCGCGACTATCGTCAGCAACTTTAGATAAGCAACAAACCATGAGCGGCGATCGCTCATCCAACCGACACCAGACAAGAGATTGCGTCATGATCCAGCCATTAATTAGATCGATCCTCGTAATAATCGCCGTCGGCTCAATGTGCCTCGCCCAGTCGGGGCGCAAGATCACGCCGCAGCCAACGCCGACACCGGTTACAACAGATGACGCTAGCGGATACTCAGAGTCGAGATCGCAGAATCGCCGAATTAGAAACACTACTCTGCCAACTCAGGAACCTGTTACGGAGTCGTCTCGAACAAATGTCGACGATGACGAAGTTGTTCGGGTCGAGACCAATCTAATAACGATCCCGATTTCCGTATTCGACCGCGATGGCCTTTATATTCCCGGCTTGCGGCAGAGCGAGTTCAAGATCTTTGAGGACGGCGTTGAACAGGAGATCGAGTATTTTGGTACAACCGACAAGCCCTTTACCGTCGCGTTGGTGCTCGACACGAGTCCTTCAACACAATACAAGATCGACGAAATTCATAAAGCCGCCATCGCCTTTGTCGATCAGCTTCAGCCGCAGGACAGAGTGATCGTTATCGAGTTTCATTCGAGCGTCAAGGTGCAGACGGAAGCGACGCGTGACCGGGATAGGATATACAAGGCCATCTACAAGGCTCAGTTTGGCAACGGCACCTCACTTTACAACGCTGTCGACGAAGCTCTGCGAAAGCAACTCGGCCGGATCGAGGGACGCAAGGCCGTTGTTCTCTTTACCGACGGTGTTGATACGACCTCCCGAAAAAATACTTACGACACCAGTTTGAACTACGCCGAAGAGTCCGACTCTTTGATCTTTCCGATCTATTACAACACCTATCTGGAGACTCGTCAGAGCTCAGGCGGCGGCCTTGGCGATATCTTTCTTGGCGGGCCGCCTCCCGGCACAACGGCCGCCGAATACGCGCTCGGGCGCAAGTATCTCGAGGAGCTAGCCGACGCCACCGGCGGCCGGGTCTTTCGCCCCGAATCAACGCCCGGCGGTCTGACGCGAGCATTTGAGGGCATCGCCGAAGAGCTCCGACGTCAATACAACATCGGTTATGTCCCAAAGGCTGAAGGCAAGCCCGGCCAACGAAAGCAGATCAAAGTCCGGGTGAATCGCCCAAACCTCATCATCCGGGCACGCGATAGTTATGTGGTCGGAGCCAAAGCAGCGCCAGCCGCTGCTCGTAAGCCTGAAAAGAAGTGATCCGCCGGGCGCACAACCACCTCATTCGGCATTTTTTGGATATTAATTTATAATTCTGGAACCGTCCGGGAAAAAAATTATGTCTAAAAGAATGTTTGTTTTGCTTGTTCTTGGTCTGCTTGCGATCAATTCAGCCGCTCAGTCACCTCAAAACACAAATGAAGATTATAGCTCGATATTCAAGCCGGTAAAATGGCGTTCGATCGGGCCGTTTCGCGGCGGCCGCTCGGTTGCCGGCACGGGCGTAATAGGCGACCCGAAAACATATTACATGGGTGTGACCGGCGGCGGCGTTTGGAAAACCGAGGACATGGGTCTCTCGTGGCGCCCCATTTCGGACGGATATTTTAAGACCGGCTCGGTCGGGGCGATCGCCGTAGCAGATTCTGACCCGAACGTCGTTTACGTCGGCATGGGCGAGCACGCTATTCGCGGAGTGATGACGCACCACGGTGACGGCGTTTACAAATCAACCGACGCGGGCAAAACGTGGAAAAAGATCGGTCTTGATGCGTCGCAGCACATCTCGCGTATCGTCGTACACCCAAAGAACCCCGACATCCTGTGGGTGGCCGCGCAAGGCGCTCTTTACAGCAAATCGCAGGAAAGAGGTATTTTCAAATCCTCGGACGGCGGCGCGACGTGGAAAAAGGTTCTGTACGTAAACGACGCTACGGGTGCGTCCGAACTGTCATTGGACGCAAACAATCCTCGCATTCTCTACGCCGCTATGTGGGAACACGGCCGCCTTCCATGGAAGGTGATCTCCGGCGGCACGGGCAGCGGTCTTTATAAATCAACCGATTACGGCGAGACATGGGAGCGCATGAAAGAAGGTTTGCCCGAGGAAATGGGCAAGATGGCGATCGCCGTCAGCCGTTCTAATCCCGAAAAAGTATACGCCCTGATCGAGAGCGACTCGTATAAGGACGCTCGCGGTCTATATGTTTCAAACGACGCAGGTAAGACCTGGAGCCAGGTCACCAACGAACCGCGGCTCGTGCAGCGTGCGTGGTATTACATCGAGTTGTTCATCGATCCGAAGAACGAAAACACAATTTACGTCCTCAGCGCGCCGATGCTGCGCTCAAACGACGGCGGCCGTACATGGGAAACCCTGACCGGGACACACGGCGACTATCATGACCTCTGGATAAACCCCGACAACCCGAACAACTACATCGTCTCGAACGACGGCGGCGTCGCGATCACCTTCAACAAGGGCCGCAGCTACAGCACGCAGGCAAACATGCCGACCGGCCAATTTTATCGAATTAATGTCGATAACCAGTTTCCCTACCGGATTTACGGCGGGCAGCAAGATAACACGTCCGTCGCGATCGCGAACCGCGAGCTTGGCGGCGGCGGGATCTCTCCCGCGAGTTGGACATACTCAGCCGGAGGCGAAAGCGCGTTCCTTGCCTTTGACCCGGACAATCCAAATTACGTTCTTGGCGGTAGTTACCAGGGCACGATCGAAGTACTTGATAAGAAAGCCAGTGCGGGTACAAACGTTATGGCCGCCCCGATCCAATATCTTGGCATGGACGCCAAGGACATGAAGTACCGTTACAACTGGAACGCTCCGATCATCTGGAGCAAACACGAGCCGAACACCTTCTACCACGGCGCCCAATATCTGCTAAAGACCACTGACCTCGGCAAAACCTGGAAAGAGATCTCGCCCGATCTGACGCGCAATGAAAAGAGCAAGCAGGGCACGCCCGGCGGCCCGTACACAAACGAAGGCGTCGGCGCAGAAAACTACGGCACGCTCGCGTACGTTACAGAGTCGCCGCACGAAAAAGGCGTTATTTGGACGGGCAGCGACGACGGCCTCGTGCACATCACGCGCGACGGCGGCGCGACATGGAAAAACGTAACGCCGGGCGGGCTCGAAGAGTGCCTGGTTAACGCGATCGAAGTTTCGCCATTCGACAAAGCCACGGCCTACATCGCGACGACACGTTACAAATTCAACGATCATCGCCCCGGTTTGTATAAGACGACCGATTACGGCGCGTCGTGGACAAAGATCGACAACGGAATTCCGTCGAACGCATTCACGCGTGTGGTGCGCGAGGACGACGTCCGGCGCGACATGCTCTTTGCGGGCACCGAACTCGGCGTCTTTATTTCGTGGGACGGCGGACAAAAGTGGTCGCCGTTTCAGCTAAATCTACCGGTCACGCCGATCACCGATCTGCGTGTCCACAAGGGCAATCTGATCGCCGCGACATCGGGCCGAGCATTCTGGATCCTCGATGATCTATCGTTACTGAGACAGTACAAACGCGACACGCCGGCATTCTCCGTTTACAAACCGGCGGATGCGGTCCTGACCAACGGCGGCAGCGAACTCGACGATTCCAGCGATGATTTCACCGGAGCAAACCGCTTTCGCGGCGTAAATCCGGCAACCGGCATAGTTATCTATTACAATCTGCCGGAACTAAAGAAAACCGACGACGTAACGATGGAGATCACCGATCCTGCGGGCAAAGTGATTAGAACCTTCTCGTCAAAATCGACGGGTTTTCGCCGCTGGGACGGCGGACCGCGTGGCGAACCGACGCTATCGAAATCAAAAGGGCTGAACCGATTTGTTTGGGACATGCGACACCTAACGATGCCGGGCGTGCCAAACGTCTATATCGAAAGCAACTACGCGGGCCACAAAGCCTCGCCCGGCAAATATCGCATAACCGTAAGATCCGGCGATCAGGCCGTATCGACCGACGCCGAAATTCTCGCAAATCCGCTTTATCCGACTACCGCAGCCGCGTACAGAGAGTACGATCAGCTCATGTCGACAATGGAAAGTGATCTCGCAACCATGCACCGCATGGTCAATAATCTGTTCGACAAGCAAAAACAGCTCGAGTCGATACTTAGCGGCCTACCCGCTGATGCAAAATACTCAGCGATAAAACGCGACGGTGAGGCGTTGATGAAGAAGATGAAGGCTTGGGACGAAGACATGGTACAGAGAAGATCGCGCGCCTACGACGACGTCGAGAATTTTCCGAACAAATTCACGGCGAATTATCTGTTCCTGATAAACGCAACCGAGAGCGACATCCCGCGTGTCAATCAGCCAAACCTGGACCGGCTGAAAGAGCTCAATGCACAATGGGCAACTCTGAGATCACGCGCCGACGAGATGAATAATCGTGACATCCCGGCATTAAACAAAATGCTGTGGGATGCCGGCATCGGTGCGATCTGGAAACAGTAATGTAGTCGAAAATCAGGACTCCGCGCTAAAAAAGGCCCAGCTCAATGGCGTCGGCACGGACATCGTCGATGTGAAAGCAATCCATTCCGGCGACGCCCATGTCGCCACGGAACGAGGCTACTCGCTTCCTAGAAAACGATCCTCTCATCCAAGTGGTTAGCATCAATAAAAGGTGTCCGTACTGGACACCTTAACTTATTGATAAAAAATGGTGATCCGAGAAGGACTCGAACCTTCGAACATTCCGGCGTTAGCGCTCTCGCCCATTCAGAAACTCTGAGGTTCTTGATTGTTGCTCCTGCGATCAACGCATCGTCGATTCCTTTGAAACGCTTGTCCCAAGTAAGGATTTTGGTAGGGTAATCGTAGGACAAGAACCTTTGCTCGCGAATTCGCAACGCGATCAGCGAAGCGAGCGCCCTCGCGACGTGCGGATTCGTAAAGCTGTCCGTATCGAACGCAATTTCCAAGAGCCTTTCCCGCGCGGTAACGATCTCTTGATGCGATGTAGCAACACCGCAGTTGCCAACGACGTATCGATCCGGCAGGACTTTTTGTGCGGTCGCAGCTTTCAACGCGCCTTCGGTAACGAGCACCGTCTCGATCGTCTTGCCTTTGAAACCAGCGGCACCTTCATAGTGAAGTGGAGTGCCGGGACCGCAACCGTCGCGCTTCCGGACGGACGAAAGCCACAGATACTTCCCTGCTTTGTTTGAAGCTCCCCGCATAGACCTGATCTGGCAAGCCTGAATCAGACCATCCGAATCAAAAAAAGGTATCAGTAGCAAATCGTCAACAGAGTCAAATACGCTGCCTAATCGCAGGCCGCCGTTCGATCCGCGCCAGAATCCTGGCACCCCCTTGAACTCAGGAACAATACCGTCGTCTTTTACAAAAGCTTCGATAAGCAATTGAACAAGCCGATGCCGTTCGATAGTTGTTTTGGGGAAGACGCCGTAGCGGCCCAACTCTCGAATCTGGACTCTGATCCATTCGCTACCACAACTAGACCCATGGCATTGAGCTAAGGGCGAAAGCTGAATAAGTTTTCGATAGATCTTGTCTCTGCGTTCGATTGGGGCGATAGGAGCTTTTAATGCGTAGAAATGTTGAGTCGTCGAAAGTTCCTTCGCAAAATCGAACTTTCTTAGAAGATTATTGTAGTAGATTCCCCAACCGTTGCGGCTGAGTCTGTCGGCATTTGTCGCGGATCGGGCGCAGAAAGAAATACTCTGATCTTCTGTAGTGCTGCAACAATCCGGTTTAACGCAAATTCGGCATGGAGATCTTCTCGATACTCGTTGGTATCCAGTTATCATTACTTTTTCAGCTTCTTTTCGACCGCCTTTTTGATTTCTTTGTAGTGGTTCAGCGAAGGAACAGTAGGCTCATCCGGGTTGGGGATTCACACCACAACGATTTTCAGTTTCTTAGATTATTTAGTAAATGATCAGCAACAACTTGCTGACCGTTCAATAATTGTGGAACCGAGCCGGCAAAAAAAGGCTCTGCAAATGGCTTGCGGGATGAACTTAGCAATACTCGAATCCTCTGTCTGACAATATCCATTTTTGTCGTCAGGATTCTTTCCATTGTGGTAGCCGCCGATCGAACCGCGAGCGATGCCATATTCAAATCGACGGAGTGTGGTGAGTGGACAAATTCAGCTCCACAACTGCTAAAAGCCATACAGATTTCATCCCCAACTTGTTGCTGATAGATTTCGCTCACCAATGCCTGGC
>JBJXFZ010000022.1:0-53051 GCA_046154245.1 Pyrinomonadaceae bacterium | reverse complement strand
CTGAGTTGATCGAAACGACGACGCCGTTCTTCCACATGATATAGGCGTTGTATGGTATCGAGTCGTATGCCTCGAGTTTGTAACCCCAATTATCAACGAAGATCGACGCGCCCGTGCCGCGCTTTGCAGCCTCCGGCGCGATCTTGTACACCTCAAGCGCGTGCTGCAGCGTTGCCACGCGAAAGCCGAATTCGTCCGCAAGCAGCATCAAATTCAGGTGCTCGTCAGATCGGTAACCGTGTGCATGAACGAGTCGTTTGCCTTCGAGGATCTCGACGATCGGCTCAAGTTCGAGATCTTTTCGCGGCGGAATGCGCGTCTTGCCCGCTTTGAAATCATCGAGGAGCTGTTTGTAGTCTCTCGCTCTCACAAAAGCGTCGCGAATTACCTCCATAACGCCCTGCCGTGTCCGCGGGTAGCGCAACTGCGTTCCCGGCGGCGGCGTAAAGGTCGTGCGTCGCACATTTTCGCCGAGCGCGAATTTGATACCCGGCGGCGCGTCGGGAACCGGAAAATCCTCGACCGGATGTCCCCACTTGAACTTCACGGTCGCACTCTGGCCACCGATCGAGTTTGCCGAACCGTGAAGCAGCAATGCTGCCGTTGCCCCGCCCGCGAGCGCCCGATAGATCGAAATGTCATTCGGATCGAGCATGTCGCGCACATCGGTCATCGACGTCACCGAGAATGCACCCTCGTTTATCGCATCGAGCATAGCGTGCGAGTGGCAATCGATAATGCCGGGGCTGACAAACTTACCCGTCGCGTCGATAACCTGAACGCCCGCGGGCGCCGAGATGTTCTTACCGATACGCGTGATCTTGCCCTTTTGAACAAGTACATCCGTGCCCTCGAGCGTTCCGCGCGACGCGGTCAGAACGGTTGCGTTCTTGATAAGCACGTCGCCCTTCGCCTGGCCAAAAACGAGTGTCGGCGAGATCGTCAGGATCGAGATAATTAGTAGAAAAACTGTTGTACGTTTCATAATTCTTAGTTTTTACCAGGATGCACAAGCCCGCGCGTAAGCTAGGGCGGAAGCGAAACGTCGAATGTATCGCCCTTGCTTACGCGCAGGCTTGTGCAAAACTCTCATGGATTTTTTGTCCCCGCGAACGGAACAGTCCCCAACGGCGAATCGAGGGTCCCGCTAATTTGATTCCCTGCCAGGCTTCCTTGAACGGTGATATCCAGATTTTGTCCGCCATACGGAACGGTCGTCGCAAAACTAAACCCGTTCGCCGTCACGCGACCGTTCCGAATCGCCGACGAACCGGCATCCGTCGTAAACGTCCCGGTCAAGCTCGCTCCGCTCTGCGTAAAGTTCATCGACGCCTGGATCGGCGAGCCCGGTACGTCGATAGTGATCGCGTAGCCGCCCGAAATGTTCGCGGGTTCCGGCGCCGCGGTCGATGTCGGCGGCACGGCTCCGGTCGGATTGCCGCTGCCCGAACCGCGATTCTGCGGCGGTCGCACCGGTTCCTTCTGTTCAAAAACCTTACCGTCGATAATGACCTGCGGCACGAATTTATCACGTCCGAAAAGATCGCCTTTCACCAATACGAGATTTGCGATCTTGCCCGCCTCGATCGAGCCGACCCGATCGCTTAAACCCAAGATCTCGGCCGCACCGAGCGTCATCGAGCGAATCGCGGCATCCCGGCTCAACCCGTTCTCGACCGCCTTCCCGGCGTTTGTAAAAAAGTCCGCGAGCGTCGTCGCCGCACCCGATTGAAACGCGAACTTAACGCCTGCCGCGGCGAGTTTACCAGCTCCTTTCGGAGTCTCGGCCCGCAATCTCAGCGTCTCGATGCTTTCCGGATCGGCGTCGGGCGCGGCAGCCGTCGTGCGTTTTGGGAAATTGAGCGACAGCAGAACCGGAATATTGTTTGCCTTGAGCCGATCGGCGACCTTCCACGCCTCATTACCGCCGGCGATGACGCCGTTTAGCTTGAATTGTTTGATAAGGTCTATCGACCGAATGATCTCGCGTTCGGTGTTTGCGTTAAAGACAACCGGCGCCTTGCCGTTGATATAGGGAAACAGAGCTTCGAGCGAGCGGTCGCTGTCGGGCCGCTTCATTCCCTTTGGATTCGCAGCGTAGGCTTTTTGCCAGTCCTCTAAACGCTTAGCGTCGTAGAACATCTGCCGAATTGCCGAAAAGGTTCCCAACAGCGATTGCGGATAGGCCTGTCCGAGCGTTGTGTACGTGACGTGTAGAGCGTACGGAGATCTCAAGGTCATTGCCGATACGCTGTCACCCGCGAGATTGATAACCGCCGACTGACCGTTGAAGATACCTGCGCGACCGACCGTCAACACGCTCGTAAAACCTACGTTACGCGCTGCCTCAAACTGGGCTTCGCCCGCACGCAGATCGTCGGCGGTCATATCCTCGGGCCGCAATCCTGCGGGATAATTTGAGTTCGACGTCGGCTGAGCCTGAGCCGCAGCAGCCGCGGCAGCTTGCGCCGGGCCGCCAGGTCCGCCGCCGGCCGGTGCCGCCGGTCGCGCTTGCAGGCCGAGGCTTGTGAGCGCGTCGAAAAATCCCGGATATACGGTCAACCCTGTCGCGTCAAAAACTTGCGCGTCCGCCGGCGTCGCAACATTCGCACCGACCGCTTCGATCAGTCCGTTGCGGATTACTACGGTGCCTTTATCTATCGTCGCCCCCGAAACCGTCACGATCTTTGCGTTCGTGATGGCGTAACTCTGCGCCATCGTGGCGACGTTCATAAACAAACACATCGCAACTGCAAAAAGCAGGATAAGCTTTGTTCTCATAACTTTTGTTACTTCAGATTAGAACTGTCTGAATTTTCTTTTACGCAAGAGAATATATGAAAAGTTTCAGACAATCAAAGAAACGAGGGAGTATCTTTTTCAGATCGCCTGTTCGGCTTCCAGCAAGGTCTTTTTTCGCTCAATTCCCCACCGATAGCCGCTCAGGCTGCCATTGCTGCCGATAACGCGATGACAGGGCGTGACGAGGGCAACGGGATTTGTGGCACACGCCCGAGCAACGGCCCGAACCGCTTTTTTATTGCCTATTTCCGCAGCAATATCGGTGTAACTGCGTGTCTCGCCGTATGGTATGTGCCTTAGGGCCGCCCAGACACGCATCTGAAAGGCCGTCGCCCGCAGATCGAGCGGCAGCTCGAGCAGCTTCTGATCGCCGTCAAGATACGACAATATTGCCCGAGTGTAATTTTTGAACTTGTCGTCGGCGAGATTGAATTCGGCGTTCGGATATTCCTTAAAAAGGTTATCCGCAAGCTGTCTGTCGTCGTCGCCAAATGCCACCGAGCAAACTCCTTTTTCAGTAGCGCCGATAAGCAGCCTGCCGAGTTTCGAATCGATGATAGTAAAGTTTATCCGCATTCCCTGACCGCCCTTTTTGTAGGTTGCAGGCGTCATCCCGAGCTTTGCGGCCGCTTTTTCATAAAGCCCGCGGCTCGAACCGAAACCCGCGTCATACATTGCGTTCGTGACGTCGTCGCCCCGTTTTACTTGATTCTTGAATTTCTGCATCCTTATCTCGTCAGCATATTGTTTGGGTGAAATACCTACGATTTCCTTAAAGATCTTCTGCAAATAAGTCGGGCTAACGCGCAATTCGCCGCCCAGCATTTGCAGCGAAATGTTGTCGGAGTTGCCCGTTTCGATCAGGTAACACGCCTTAATAACGGTGTCGATCTTAGGGTTAACGTTCATCTCCAGCTCCGGCTTGCAACGCTTGCAGGCACGAAAACCGCCTTTTACGGCCAACTCGCGTGAGAGGTAAAACTCGACGTTTTCACGTTTCGGCAGCCGCGCCCGGCACGTCGGGCGGCAATAGATACCAGTTGTCTTAACACCGACAAAAAACACGCCATCAAACCGGGCGTCGTTGTCTTTCATCGCTTGCCAAAAGATGCTCTCGTTCATGATTTACGAGTTTATTCGCAAGCGAAACTAAAATCTATCCGATATTTGCTGTAGAATTTTTTTATGGAGCGGATCGTGCTTTTCGACGGCGTGTGCAATTTCTGCAACGGTGCGGTGAATTTCATAATCCGCCACGACCGCGACAATAAATTTAAGTTTGCGGCCCTGCAGTCTGACAAAGGCGTGGAACTGAGGGCGAAATACGGCATCGGCGAGGACGTGGACTCTATAGTTGTGATAGAAAATGGACGAGCGTATCTGCATTCAACCGCCGCCCTTCGGGTAGCTAAAACCCTGGGCGGTATCTGGTTGCTCGGGTACGCCTTCGTCATCGTACCGGAATTTATTCGCGACTGGTTTTACAGGCTTTTTGCCAAATATCGCTATCGCCTATTCGGAAAAAAGGACGTCTGTATGATACCGACGCCGGAGGTGCGTGAGAGATTTTTAGTTTGACGCGTCACAACCGCAGATGAAGCAGACAACGCAGATCAGGAGCAAATTTATCTTTCTTTTATCTGCGTCATCTGGGTTATCTGCGGTTAAAAGACGCTATATGGATTCAACATTATGAAAGCAACATGGAACGGCGTCACACTCGCCGAAAGCAATGACACGATCGTCGTCGAGGGAAATCACTATTTTCCACCTGACGCGATCAACACTGACTATTTTCAACCGTCCGAGACGCACACCGTCTGCGCTTGGAAGGGTACGGCGAGCTATTACAACATCGCCGCAGGCGGCGAAGTGAACCGGGACGCAGCCTGGTATTACCCTGAAGCAAAGGCCGATGCGAAAAACGTCGAGGGCTACGTAGCGTTCTGGAAAGGCGTCGAGGTACCGGACTGAATTAGCCGCGGAATTTCGCCGATCACGCTGATCTGAGTTAGGTTTTTTGTTATCTGCGTCATCTGCGTTCATCTGCGGCAAAATATGACTTATTCATTAGAAACATTGGAATTTGGTCGGCTACTCGAGATCGTCGCGCGGCACGCACAGACGCCGATGGGCGTCGAAGGTGTCCGCGGCCTTCGCCCTCTCGTGAGCCGAATCGAACTCGACAACGCTCTCGCCGCGATCGACGAAACGATCGCTCTCAACGAAGAAAAGCAACTTACATGGAACTGCAGCGGCCTTGAGGACCCGGGCGAGTCGGTCGCGATCTGGAGGATCGAAAACGCCGCTCTCGAACCGACTCTTTTGCTTGAGATAGCCCGAGTTTGCAGCCAGGCCCTCTTCGCCCGGTCCGCGATCCAGCCTGAAAAAGACTCGGCTGGGACGCTGTGGCAGATCGTTGAACATATTCCGCCGACGCTGATGGCGGTCGTTGACCAAATCGATAAAAAAGTTTTGCCCGGCGGCGAGATCAATGACGACGCCTCGCCCGAACTCGCGAAATTGCGCCGCGAGATAAACGCACAAAAAGCGAGGCTCACCAAATCGCTTGAATCCGCGATGCGCTCGGCGGGCACGGCGATCCAGGACGAGATCGTGACGGTTCGTAACGACAGGTTTGTAATACCGGTCAAAACGGATTTCCGCGGTAAAGTCACTGGCGTCGCACACGGTTTTTCGTCGAGCGGTCAAACCGTGTATGTCGAACCGCTTGAGGCCATCGAGGCAAATAATGAGCTGCAAAACCTAAAGGGCAAAGAGGAACGCGAGGTAGCACGCATTCTGTTCGCATTGACCGAGCAGCTTCGCGAGCAGCTACCGGCGGTTGAAGCCGCTGTCGAGGCTGTCACCGAACTCGATCTCATTAAAGCCAAAGTTGAATTCGCCCGCAAATTTGCTTGTGCAGTTCCCGAGATCACCGCCGACACGCTCGACCTCATCGACGCGAGGCATCCACTCTTGTCGGAACCACCTGCGGTAGCGGGTGGTTTAACGCAAACCACCGAGAGCGGTGTCAAAGCGAACACGGCCCGTCTTCAACCACCCGCTACCGCAGGTGGTTCTGACTGGGTCGTCCCTAACTCATTCGCCCTTACCAGCGACCGCTCCGTCATGATCATCTCGGGCGCAAACGCGGGCGGCAAGACCGTCGTGCTAAAAACCGCGGGGTTATTGAGTTTAATGGCGATCTCCGGCCTTCCGGTACCGGCGAACGACGCGCGAATTCCCTTCTATCGGTCTGTCCTCGCCGACATCGGCGATCATCAATCCCTGAGCGCAAACCTATCGACATTTTCGTCGCATATGTCGAATATCGCCGGGATGATCGCGGCGTGTCAGCCGCCTTCACTCGTCCTCTTAGACGAAGCCGGCACCGGCACCGACCCCGACGAAGGCTCTGCGCTTGGCGTCGCGATCGTCGATCATTTTCGAGCGAAGGGCGCTCAGGTTATCGCCTCGACACACTATCGCGGCCTGAAAATGTACGCCGCCAACGACGAAGGCGTGATTAATGCGTCGGTCGAATTCGACGAAAAAACGCTGCAACCGACGTATAAATTACTTATTGGATTGGCCGGTGCATCGTCCGGCATCGAGATCGCGCGCCGCTTTGGCATTGACGACAATGTAATTGACGCCGCGCGCAAACAGCTCGATTCGTCAGCCCGCGAAGCCGAAATTTACCTTCAAAAACTCCAAACCGAAACGCGCGCATCTGAGGACTTGCGTGCCGCGCTTGAAGAAGAACGCGAGGCCGTCGCCATGAAATACGCCGGTCTCGAGGTCGAAGCGGTCAAAAAAGAAAAGGCCCGACGACGAGAGTTTGAAAACCAGTTAGCGACCGCCGTCGATGAATTCGACCGCCAATCAAAGGCGTTTCTAGAGACGCTCGAAGACAAGGCGCTCAAGAACCGCCTCGAAAAGGAACGCACAAAGCGAAAGGCCGAACTAAACCGGGCTGTGCTGTCCAAGGTCCAAACTCCGGCGTCCAAAGTCGGCGGCAGCCGTGTCAGTAGCCCGACCGTGAGTGATGGTGCCCTCGCTGACGTTCGAGGTACGGATACGCTTCGCGTCGGCAGCACGGTGCTCACATCTTTTGGCAAAACCGGCACCGTCGAGAAACTCGACAAAGACACCGCCGAGGTCCTCGTTGGCAACATCCGCCTGCGCGAAAAGATCAAGAATCTACGTCTTGCTGACGCCGACGAGTCCAAAGTCCAAAGCCCAAAATCCAAAGTCAGAGAGGGTCTTTCGACATTGGACATTGGACTTGGGACTTTGGACTCGGAATTAAACCTGATCGGCCGCACCACTGCCGAGGCCGAATACGAGATCGACCGCTTTCTCGACGAAGCATATATGTCCTCTTTGCCCCGCGTGCGCATCATTCACGGTTTTGGCACCGGCGCGCTAAAAAACTTTGTACACCATTTTCTAAAAGATCACCCGCACGTCGAAAAATACGCCTTCGCCCCGGCAAACCAAGGCGGCAACGGCGCTACAATCGCGGAGTTGAAGCAATAGTTTCTTAAGCTTAGCCACGTCGTTTACGGCGTGGTTCGAGGTTTCCCGCTTAGCCACGTCGTTTACGGCGTGGTTCGAGGTTTCCCGTTTAGCCACGTCGTTTACGGCGTGGTAAAGTTTCAGAACAAAAATAGGGCGTTCACGCCCTTATCTGATAGTCAAACGATGTCCAGACACGTCTATTCTGAGATCAATCTCCACATAACGTGGCATACCAAAAACGATCTACCGATGATTCGCGAAGCGATCGAAGGACCGCTGCACCAGTTCATCAAAAACCGGGTTATTCAAACCGATGGTGCCTATTTTCACGCGATCGGCGGTATCGAAACACATATTCATCTTGCCACGACGATCAAACCTTCGATACACCTCGATGAATGGGTCGGCCAACTAAAGGGGGCCTCTTCCCATGAATTCGGCAAACATTTGCAATGGCAGACCGGTTACGGCGTTGTGAGCTTTGGGACGAAGGATTTGAAATGGGTCATCGATTACGTCAACAATCAGCCCGAGCATCATAAGCGACGCACCGTTGTTGACCGGCTCGAAAGAATCGTTGGCGAGATGTAAGGGCGTGAACGCCCTGATGCATTTCGTTCGACCGGATACCACGCCGTAAACGACGTGGCTTTGCCGGAAAGACATGCGACAATTAGGTTAAAGATTATTTAAATGCTTTACCCCCAATACTTCATTGACGATCTTAAGACGCGGGCCGATCTGGTGCGGATAATACAGCCGTATGCGCAGGATCTCAAGAAGAAGGGTGCGAACTGGATGGCGTGTTGTCCGTTTCATCAGGAAAAGACGCCGTCGTTCTCGGTCAATCCGGTGAAAGGTTTTTACAAATGCTTTGGCTGCGGCAAGGGCGGTACGGCGTTCAACTTTTTGATGGAGATGGAAGGGCTGAATTTCCCCGAGGCGGTTCGCCGCGTGGCCGAGATCTCGGGCGTGATGCTGCCAGAGCCGATAGATGATGCGAGCTATGAGCGCGGCAAAAAACAACGCGAAGAGAAAAAACAGATTGCCGATCAGGTGATCGAGCTAAATCAGGTCGCACTCGAATTTTGGGAAAACGAGCTGCAGGGCAAAAGTGCGAAGGCAAAGGCCGCAAGAGAATATCTCTCAGCGCGCGGTATCTCGGACGAGATTCAAAAACAGTTTCGCATCGGTTACTCGCCGGATAGTTGGGACGCGCTGCTCGGAACGTTGCGAGATTTTGGTGCGGACGAAAAGCTGATCTCGCAATCAGGTCTCGTCTCTGTAAACGAAGAAAAAGAACGAGTTTTTGACCGTTTTCGCGCTCGGATAATGTTTCCGGTACTCGATATCAACGGTCGCCCGGTCGCGTTCGGCGCCCGATCCATCGACCCAAAGGACGAACCAAAGTACCTAAATTCGCCCGAGACGCCGGCCTATGTAAAAGGCGAGCACCTCTATGGGTTGTTCCAGTCTCGTGACGAGATCCGCAAAAAGAAATTCGCCATACTTGTCGAGGGCTATCTCGATCTGATCGCCCTGGCGCAGTTTGGCGTGGCAAACGTCGCCGCGAGCCTCGGCACGGCGTTCACCGATGCCCAGGCGAGGCTGCTTCACCGCACTACCGATCGCGTCGTGATCAACTACGACGGCGACGATGCCGGCATAAAAGCCGCTCGCCGGGCGATCGAGCATCTTTTACCGCAGGATTTTGACATCAAGGTGCTCGTCTTGCCGGGCGGGAAAGACCCGGATGACTTTATTCGCGAGCACGGTAAAACCGAATATGACAAGGCCCGCGGCAACGCCGCATCGTATCTGCGTTTTGCTCTTGAGGCGTCGGTAAAGGGGCGGAACATCAGCAACGCACGGCAAAAGGCCGAGGCGATCGAGGACTTTTTGCCCGTCATTGGCGCGATCCGCAACAATATTCAGCGCCGCGAGAGCTTTGACCAGGCGATGACGTTCTTTCATATCGAGGACGCCGGGCTAAAACGCGAATTGTGGGATTCGCTGGCAAAGATGCGAAGCGGCGATCACATCGGGATTCAGGCGGTCACACAAAGGGTCTCGCGAGCGGCCCGCGCAAAGATCACCGTCGCCGAGCGGCGTCTGCTCGAGCTGCTTGTCTTTGACAGCGAGCTTCGCAACACGATAATCCCGTCGCTCGAGCCTAGCGATTACGAAAACCTCGCCACCGCTGAGCTGTTTGAGGCGTTTATCGCAATTCACGCTGAAAAGCGAAACATCGAGCCCGAAACTCTAATGAACCACCTCGGCGATGACGAGGCGATGCTCGATCTTGCCCATCGTCTGCTAACCGGCAAGCGGCAACGCGGCGAAAGCGACCCGATCGACAACGTTCTCAACGAGGCCGAAAACTGCGTTTTTAGCCTGAGAAGCATGGCTATTGCCAATCGAATCACGGAGATCAGCCGTGCCGCCGCCGCCGCCGAGCAAAGTGGCGATCGGGACCGCGCCAGCGAACTTACCTTTGAGCAGCTTGAACTCGAAAAAATACGCCGCTCGCTTCAACGATAGCCCGCCTGCTGTGATATACTTTCCGATTTGATACGTGTAGCCGGCTGAAACAAACGCAGGCCCTAGATCGTTAATAAGTATTTTGAAAACAACGATTTAGCACACGATTTAATCGAAGACTTTTATCACATATGGCTGATTACAACGAAAAAGAAGACCTGATGGATCGGCTGGTAGCCCTTGGCCGCCGAAAGAAGGGACTGAGCCTCGATCAACTGCAACGCGAACTTCCCGAAAACATGATGTCGCCCGACGAGATCGAAGACGTGCTCCAGCGTCTCGAAGGCGCAAATATCTCTGTCGCCGAAACCGATGCCCAGCTACTAGAGCGAGCCTCGAACATGGCCCTCGACGACGAGGAAGAGGAGGCCGAGGAAGACGATCTCGATCTCGATCTGTCGGCCGGCGTTCTAGACAAATCCAACGACCCGGTTCGTCTGTATCTTCGCGAGATGGGCGTCGTGCCTCTGTTGAACCGCGAGGGCGAGGTCGCCATCGCAAAACGCATCGAGCGCGGCCAGATCAAAACACACAAGGCGATAGCGCGTTCGCCTATCGCGATCGAGCGGCTTCTCCAGTTGACAGATGACCTGACTCAGGGAAGAGCAAGCATTCGCGAAACCGTCGTGTTTGCCGAGCAAGCTGAGATCTCAATCGAGGAAGACAAGGCCGAAGAGTACATGCGTTGGACGCTCGAGGGTATCGAGAATATAAAGCAGAGCTACAAGCTAACGATCAAAAATTGGAACGCGCTAATTGCCGAACAGGCAAAGACTCCCTCGGGTAAAAAAATGCCCAAGCGTCTTCGCACTCTGCGGCGCAAAACCGCCCGCGGCCGCCTCGAGATCGCTCAGGACATCAAACACCTCAATCTGACCGAGAATTCGCGGCAAAAGCTAATTGCTGCGATCAAAAAGGTTGTCGATGAGATCCGCAGGGCGGAACGTGCGGTAAGCCGCAACAAAGACAAGCTCGATAACAAAAAGATCAAACCGGACGAGAAGAAAGTTCTAAATAAAAAGATTCGCGAGGCAAAGGCTGTCCTCAAAGACGTCGAGGCAAGTTATCGTCTGCCTACCATTGAGATCAAACGCTCGTACCAGACGATCAGCGTCGGCGAAACTGAAACCAATAAGGCAAAACGCGAGCTTGTCGAGGCTAACCTTCGCCTTGTCGTTTCGATCGCCAAAAAGTACACGAATCGCGGTCTGCAATTCCTCGATCTGATCCAGGAAGGCAACATCGGTCTGATGAAGGCTGTCGACAAGTTCGAATGGCGACGGGGTTATAAGTTTTCGACCTACGCCACGTGGTGGATCCGTCAGGCGATCACGCGTGCCATTGCCGATCAGGCCCGCACGATCCGCATTCCGGTCCACATGATCGAAACGATCAACAAGCTAATCCGCACGTCACGTCTGCTCGTTCAGGAATTGGGACGTGAACCGACGAGTGAAGAGATCGCAAAGCGGATGGATATTCCGGTTTCAAAAGTGCGGAAAGTCTTGAAGATCGCGCAGGAACCGATAAGCTTGGAGACGCCGATCGGCGAAGAAGAAGATTCGCATCTCGGCGACTTTATCGAGGACCGCTCGATCTTGAACCCGGCCGAGTCTGTGACGTTCTCAAACTTGCGCGAGATTACCGACGAGGTGCTCGCGACGCTAACGCCGCGTGAGGAAAAAGTGATAAAGATGCGTTTTGGCCTCGGAAATACGGGCTCAGAACACACGCTCGAAGAGGTCGGCCAGCACTTTGCCGTCACACGCGAGCGCATTCGCCAGATCGAGGCAAAGGCGCTTCGCAAGCTGCGGCATCCGTCACGCTCACGACGTCTGAAGGCTTTTCTCGAAGGCAAACCTTAATTACATTTCGGGAATTTAGATTTTGCGATTTGCGATTCGAATGGTCGCAAGTCGCATTTTTTTGTTCTAAGAGAAAAGTCGTTTCGCTTCGGCGATCGCTTCATCGACGGTCTTTATCTGTCCATCGAGTTGCATCTCATAAACCGCATCAAGAACCTGCTTAAACTGCGCCGATGGTTCCATGCCGAGCTCGATCAGATGGCGGCCCATCAAGATCGGCTCGGGCGCCTTGCGCTCTATTTCCAACGATCGAACGCGTTCGATAAACCACTCCTGAGCGGCGGAGTCGAACCATTTTTCCCTTGGCAGCCAATCGGGATTGCGGCCCAGGCTGTCGGCTTTTGCAACGCGGTAGAGCAGATCCGGCTCGACCTTGCGAGCGAGACGGCGAAACGCGCCGTCGCCCACGGGCGACTTGGCCTTGTAATATTCGCCCGGTTTCAGGTGGTAACGAACAAGTTGTACGACCTGGTCACGAACGTCAAAACCGTCCTGCGTGTAAACGCCAAGCCGGTCAAGAAAAGAGATAGTCGGTTTAACACCTGCCTCGTCGTGGCCGCGCGAGCGTACTCGACCGTCGATGAACTCGGTTGTCGGCGGTTTGCCAAAGTCATGGGCCAGCGCGCCGAGCATCACCGTAATCTGCCGCGCGTAATCGAGTTCGTCGATTAGCTTGCGAGCTTCGTCAACGACCATCAGCGTGTGAACGTCTACATCGCCCTCGGGATGCCAGTCGGGTTCCTGCGGCACGCCGACGAGCGCTTTTAGCTCCGGGAAAAGCTGCTCGACAACGCCCAGATCGTAGAGCCACTTAAGTCCGATCGACGGCCGTTGTGCTTTCAACAGAAGCTTCTCAAGTTCGCCCCAAATGCGCTCTCTTGGCAGATCGGTGACGTCAATCTGCTTGCAAACCGCGATAGTTTCCGGCTCGATATCGAACTCAAACCTCGCCGCAAACTGGCAGGCGCGCAGCACGCGCAGGCTGTCTTCGGCAAAGGTTTCGCGGGACACCATTCGCAGCAGCTTTCGCTCAATATCGCCACGCCCGTCAAACGGATCGACAATCTCGTCCGTCAGCGGGTCTTTTAGAATTGCATTGACCGTAAAGTCGCGCCGCGAACACGCCTCTTCGAATGACATCGTCGGGTCGCCCGCGATGACGAACGCGCGATGGCCGCGGCCTGATTTACGCTCGCGCCGCGGCAACGAAACATCGATGTCACCCGCAAGTTTATAAACCGCAAAAGCCTCGCCGACAGTTTTTAACGGAACGCGGACGCCCTCGTCCGCATCTTTTCGGTTGGCAAAGTCCTCAAGCAGAGCCTTTAGCTTCTCCGGCGCGACGCCGTAAACCTCGACGTCCCAATCCTTCGCCTCGACGCCCATCAGCTCGTCGCGCACGCAGCCGCCAACGAGCATCGCGCGCCCACCGGCCGTGTTAACGACGCGAGCGAGTTCGATGACTTTTTGTGGTAAACCGTTCATTGCAACGGTTTTATTTTGCCTTATTCGGCCTCTCGAATAAACCTGTCAGCGCCGGTGCGGCCGTCATTACCGCCTATCTATTTCGTCCATCAACGCCGATCCCATTAGCAACATTGGGATCGCCACTATGAACAGCACCGTTCCGACAATACCGAACGCACTGTCCGCTGCGAGAGCTGCGTGGACCAAAACGCAGAACAAACCTGTGATCAGCGCCGAGACGCCGCCGAAGATGCCGACCGCCGCACCGATCGAGCAGACAACGGGATTCAGGATCTTTTTTCTAAGGCGACCTTTGTTGTTTTCGACAGTCATACCGACCTCGCTTGTTATTGACAAGCGTAGTTCAGACCACCTAAAGAATGGCTAATGGCGAGATAAAAAGTTCATAAGTTATCGGGTTACTCCCGACTACAAACTCAATATGTTTTCTTTACGAACTCTTTATATCGGGGGCTTTATCCTGAAATCGGCGGCTGTTTGCCGTCGATGGAAGTGTTATGTCATCTCAACCAAACCATCGCCTAAAAGACTGGTTTATGAAGGGCGTCGAGCGCCCCGACGCTCCGCACCTAAAGGAATCGAAAACTCACAAACACGCTTGGTGGCAGGTTATGTGCCTGACTGGCGTCGATTATTTTTCAACACTTGGTTATCAGCCCGGCATCGCGTTTGCCGCCGCCGGCGTTCTGTCGCCGATCGCGACGCTGATACTCGTGCTTTTGACGCTGTTTGGTGCGCTGCCGATCTACGGCCGCGTTGCTGCCGAAAGTCCGCACGGGCAAGGCTCGATCTCGATGCTCGAGAATTTGCTTTCGCGTTGGAAAAGCAAGCTGTTTGTGCTGGCGCTGCTCGGTTTCGTCGCGACCGATTTTGTAATAACGATCACACTTTCCGCTGCCGACGCCGCAGAGCACGTGATCCATAATCCGTTTATCGAAGAGCACATGCCGCAGATCGATCATCCGGTCGCGGTCACGGTCGTGCTGGTCGGGCTGTTGTCCGGCGTGTTTCTAAAGGGCTTTCGCGAGGCGATCGGGATCGCCGTCTTTTTGGTCGCGGCCTATTTGCTGTTGAATCTCATAGTCGTGTTCACTGGCGTCTACGAGATCGCGACACATCCCGAACTGATCGAGAACTGGAGATCCGCAGTGTTCACCGTTCCGGAAACAGGCTCGGCGCGCAGCCTGCTCTTGATCGTCGGAATGTCGCTGCTTGTTTTCCCGAAGCTCGCCCTGGGTTTGTCAGGTTTTGAGACGGGCGTTGCCGTAATGCCGCTCATCGAGAATCCAAACCGAATCGCAAAGGCGCGAAAACTACTGCGAACGGCGGCGCTGATAATGAGCTTTTTCCTCATCGCGAGCAGTTTTGTTACGAGCATGTTGATACCGGCTTCGGAGTTTGCGGACGGCGGCAAGGCGCAGGGACGTGCCCTCGCCTTCATCGCTCATCAATATCTGGGCGAGGTATTCGGCACCGCCTACGACGTGAGCACGATCATGATCCTATGGTTCGCAGGCGCGTCGGCGATGGCCGGTTTGCTAAACATAGTCCCGCGCTATCTGCCGCGTTACGGAATGGCGCCTAATTGGGCGCGAGCGTCGCGTCCGCTGGTGATAATCATTACCGCGATCTGCTTTGCGATCACTTACATTTTTGAGGCGGACGTCGAAGCACAGGGCGGAGCTTATGCGACAGGCGTGCTGGTGCTGATGACATCCGCGGCAATTGCAGTAACGATCTCCGCCTGGTTCCGCAATGAGCGTGCAAAGTGGATGTTTGCGGCGATCGCCGTCGTTTTTGCATACACGACGATCACAAACATCGTCGAGCGGCCTGACGGGATAAAGATCGCTTCGTTGTTTATCTTAGGCATCGTGGTCGCCTCATTTGTTTCGCGAGCGATGCGCACGACCGAGATCCGCATAGAAAAGATCGAACTGGACGAGACCGCAAAACGATTTATCGACGAAGTCGATGACGGCGACATCCGCATCGTGACCAACCGCCGCGAAACGGGCGACCTCACCGAATATCGTTTCAAAGAGCACGAAAAGCGCGTCGACAATCACATACCGGCCAAAGATCCGATCATTTTCTACGAGATCGAGATCGGCGATGCGTCGGAGTTTGTCGGTAAACTCGAAGTCACCGGCGTCGATGTCGCAGGATATAGGATCTTGCGCACAAAAGCGCCGGCTGTCCCCAACGCGATCGCCGCGCTGCTGATTCACTTACGCGACACGACTGAAAAGATGCCGCACGTCTATTTTGGCTGGAGTGAAGGAAATCCGATCCAATACCTGATCCGCTACATCCTGTTTGGCGAAGGCGACACGGCCCCGGTTACGCGGGAAATCCTCAGGCAGGCAGAGCCCGACCCCGAACTGCGGCCGAGCGTCCACGTCGGCGGCTAGTCCGACGGATCAAAGCGATAACCGACCCACGGCTCGGTGCGAATGTAACGCGGCTTTGATGGATCGGCTTCGATCTTTTTGCGCAGTTGCCCGACAAATACGCGTAGATACTCGGTCTGTTCGGTCGAATTGCCGCCCCAGATCGCGGAGAGGATCGCCCGGTGGGTCACGACCTTGCCACGGTTTTGAAAAAGAAAGACGAGTAGGTCAAATTCCTTCGGCGTCAGGTGGACGAGCCTGCCGGCGACCGTGATCTCATGCGTCGCCAGATCGATAACAAACTCGCCATCCTCAAATTTTGTTTCCGCCTCGGCCGAGCCGTCGGGCACGCGGCGCAAGGCAGCGCGGACGCGTGCGAGCAGTTCGTCGATGCCAAACGGCTTTGTTACGTAATCGTCGGCGCCGGCATCGAGGGCCTCGACCTTTGTCCGCTCGTCACCGCGAACCGACAAAACGATGATCGGTATTTTTGAGATATTGCGAACTTCGCGGCAAAACTCGATCCCGCTCTTTTCCGGCATTTGCAGGTCGGTAATTATCAGGTCGGGGTGCCAGTCGTGAAACGTGTCCATCGCCGACACGGCGTCGGCCGCCGTGCGAACGTCGTAACGATGTGCGGACAGACTATGACGCAAAGTGCGGGTGATCTGTGGCTCGTCGTCAACGACTAAGACTTTTTTTCGGTCGCTCATTCTCCTTTCTCGAGCGTCAGCACGACGCGTGTTCCTTTGCCGCCCACGCCCTGCATGATCTCGATGCGGCCGCCCTGTGCCTCGACGATGCCGCGGGCGATCGCTAACCCAAGGCCCAACCCCTCGGTGCGTTCGCGTTCGAGCCGGACGAACTTTTCGAAAACCTTCTCTCGCAGTTCGAGGGGTATGCCGCGGCCTTCGTCATTTATCGCGATCAGGACATGCCCGTCCCTCGTCTCAGCATCGACTGTTACGGTTGTGCCGGCAGGCGAATACTTCACGGCGTTCCCAACCAGATTATAAACGACCTCGGCGATTGCGCGTTCATCGCCCCGGACCAGCGGCAGTTGTTCTTGTAAATTCAGCATCAGGTGATGATCGGCAAGCAGCGGTTCGGCACGATCGAGCGCCGCTGCGACGATCTCCTCGACGCTTGCACGAGAGTTGGCCGTGTAGGTCGCCCCTGCCTCGACACGAGCGAGCTGCACCATTCCCTCGATAAAATCATTGAGCCGGTCGGTCTCTTCGTTAATAATGTTGAGAAATTCGCTGCGTCCCGGGCTGTCCAGTTCGATGGTGCGATGACCGCCTTCGCTGTCGAGCAAGGTCGTGACCGAGGCCTTTATCGAAGTCAGGGGCGTTCGCAGGTCGTGGGTCACTGCGTCGAGCAGCGCCGATTTTAGCTTCTCACTCTGCTTGAGCGCCTCAGCCTCGGTCGCGGTTTTGAATGCCGCCTGCAATTCCTCATACAAACGCTCGGATTCGCGCGCGCGCCGCCTCGCGTAAGCCGACAGTTCGCCCGCGATGATCGCCGTTATCGTAAACGCCGCCCATGCGACCAAATTCTGCGGATCGGCAATGTGCCAGGTCCCAACCGGCGGGATGAACAAATAATTAAAACTGAGCATCGCCGCAAACGAGGCGACCAATGCTGGGTTTCGCCCAAAAAAGGTCGCCGACGAAAGTACGACAAGCAAAAAGACAAGCGCCACGGTCGTCAAATTTACATGCTCGCCGAGTAGCCAGAGAACTGCCGTCATAAAGACAACGGCCACAACCGGCGCGCTGTATCGAACGAGCTTTGACGAAAAAAGGTTAGCCGTCATTCAGTACCAGCAAACGATCTCTAATTTTGCATTATTACTGCTACGATGCGCAAAAAAGGCTTCGTCCGCACAGACGAAGCCAAATCAGATCGTTGTCAACACCCGGCCGCCCAAATTCCGCACGGTTGAGTGAAGACCGAAGCAATAACCCTCCGTGCGCACGCGATAACACTAAATGACGACGCGATAACACTCTTTACCGACGCAATAACACTAACCGACGACGCGATAACACTAACTGCCGACGCGATAACACTCTTTACCGACGCAATAACACAAAATGACGAACCAAGAACACAAAAATACGGCCCTGGAAGGCCAAGTTCCCGAGCCGTAACGCTGCTGGCCGATGCCGGTTAACCTGTGAACCCTCGTCGTTCACGTGTGAATCCTCGTCGGTAAGCTGTGAATGTTCGTCGTTCACCTGTGAATCCTCGTCGTTCACCTGTGAATCCTCGTCGTTCACGCGGCTTTGCCGCTCTATTTGCGGAGGAGCTACGCTCTTCCGTCAGTCGAACCTAAAAGTCTGCGGCTCCGCCGCCGAGCGCCACTCGATCTGTACGTCGCCAATGGTCAGCGATCAATTGTCCGCGGTCAGTTGTCGGAGAAGGTTATCGCATTTTGCAGTGTTTTGGGACGGAATTTGTTTCTCTTGCATATTCTCTCGATTGGCCTATAATCAATACACCAACCAAGACGCATTCCTGATAATACACGGCTTTGATGCGTTATTAAGTGAAAAGCAACGTATTTGAGGATTATCCAGAATGACTCGGCGTGGTCATAAGTTGGGCGCTTGCCACGTAGAGGATAACAGTTGGCGATTGCTAATGTCACCCTTGAATCAAGGAGCCAAGCCAATGAAACAAATCATCTCTGTAATTGTACTTGCAAGTGCTACTTCTCTTTTTGCTCTGGCTCAAAGCCCCAACCCGCAAGGCTGCACTATTCCGCCCAGTGTGGTTTTCTTAAACCCCTTAGCCATACACATGTCACCCACTGGCGATGATAGCAAGTGTGGCTTTACCACTGATACTTCAGTTTTAACAATAGGCCGAGTTCAAGAAATATTAGCTTCTGCCGTATCCGCACGTGATAGAGATATTGAGGTTCGCATTGCACCAGGCATCTACCGCAATCAAACTGTTCGCTGGAAATTTACAATTCCGAATCACACCATAAAGTTTATGCCGCTCTTTAATGACAAGAATCGACCCATCTTTGATGGGAGTGCTACCGAGAAGGCAATTTGGTTCTATTTGGATCATGCAGAGGGCCAGGCGACCAATTTGGTTTTCCACTATATCAAGGTACAGAATTACTCAACGGCAATAGATTTCCATGGGAATCGCGATGACGACCATGGTTTTAACAGCTTCAATCAGATTTATGGCTGTTACTTCCTAAATATCGGGAAGGATTCAACAAGTGCGGTTAGACTTGTCAATTCCCGGAATAATCGAATAGTTAATAGTCACTTTGTTAATATTCTCAGAGGCAGTGGTTGTGGTGACCTACACGCGCTCTACGTTGCTCATAGGTCTTCCGGGAATCAAATACTTCGCAACCGCTTCAAAAATGGTTGTGGAGATCCGATCAGAATCCGGGATTATTCCAATGACAACGTCATTAATGAAAATCACCTGATCAAGATAGGACGGAAAGCGGCTTACACTGATTGGTATTGTGACCATGATGTAAGAACGGATTGTACAAAACCTGCAGCAGAGTGCCCTTCATGGAATAATCAATTTCGAAATAATGTTTTGGAGCGACGCTTTTGGCAATGGCTGCACCTTAGAGATTTCTATTACTTTCAGGATGCAAAGGCAACCGGCTGCTCGCCCCCCTCCCCTGATGCTCGTCGCCTGCGCACGAGTGGGAATGTTTCTAAGTAGGCGACCCCGCCCGCTTGCAGCGGATCGCCTTGGTACAGCCGAACGCCTCTGGATCACGATCAACGAGCGAGCGGGGTCGCAATCGGAAGCCATGGAATCGATTCGCAAAGATGTGACACTAAGTCTTCATCTGATGTCTAGCTCGCCGGGTTCCCCCAACCGCATCAGTGTCCGGGAGCGCCTCCCATGAGCCAGCTATACGTGAGTCGGTAGTGACGGATAACCACTCCATGGAGCGGACGGTCGGCGAGCTTGGCCGTTTGGTGGCCTGATGCAATTTGACCGGTCTTAGGCAGATCGTTTAATGAGAGATTCCGACACGAAGGCAAAGATGATTGACCGCGAACAACTCCACCGAGACGGCTATGCGCAGCTCCGCGGAGCGATACCTGCAGACTGGTTAGATCATTTACGCGCGGCGTTTGATGCGGGCGTCAGGCCGTCGGACCAATGGCCAGTGCCGCGCGGAGTTGGCTGGCGTCATTCTCTGCTCGACCTCGACGCCCGCGTGCAGGCGGTTTGCCGTCTGACAGAAGTCGTGGCCGTGGTCGGCGAACTGATCGGTGAGCGATTTTTTCTCTCGCAGGTAGAGGGCCGCGAACCACTTGCGGGCGGCGGTGAGCAGGAGCTTCACCGCGACCTGTCCGCCCAGCGGCCGGGCGACACGGTAAATGCCCTCGCCTATTTCGACGACTATACGAGCGCGAACGGAGCGACCCGGATCGTTCCCGGCAGCCACCGGCCGTCGCCGAATGAGCAGGCGTTCGACTTCGCCGACGAATCCAGGTCAGTGCAGCTCTCAGGCTCGGCCGGCGATATTCTGGTTTTTGACGCGGATCTGGTGCATGGTGGCACCCTGAACCCGACCGGCGCGCGCCGTCGCTCGATCCTGATCTCTTATTTCGCCGAGCCGCTCTACGCCGCACATCTCGAATCGACTGATCTGCGCAGCATCCGGATGGATACAACGGAACGCTTCGACCCGCCAGGGCCGACCTAATTACCCGGCAAATCGGTGTACCGAGTCAATTGTGACGAGGTGTGAGTGAGAAGTACCTGCCGCTGGTCGGCCGCCTGCGCCTGCCTTAACAGCCCGCAGAAGCGAGTTACGAATCTAAGTTGCTATTCACGATGCCAATGAAGTTCTACTGGTCGTCGAGCCTGAAGGCGACGAACTCTAACCATGCGGTCGAATTCCCGATCCGTTCGATCGGACTAAACCAACGACCAGACCAAATCGCCTTCCGTCTCGATCAGAGTCAGCCCGGACTTGTCCTGCTTTTCACGGATCCTGACGAGTGCCACGTCAAAATCGATGTCGGATCGAGAGAGAGAGGAGCGCAAATGATCCCCTTCAAGTCCATTCATCCTGACGGGCTGCGGCAAAAGGCTCATCTCCGTCAGCGCGACAAGGAGGTCGCCATCCTTGCCCAGCAGGTCGTAGAGACCCTTTCGTTCAAGTAGCCCGCGCACCGCAGCCGAGCGCTCAACAGGTACGCCGCTGGTTGCAAAACCGGCGTAGATCTCCTTTACGTGGCCAGGCAACGACTCCAGAGTTAATCGGTCGCTCTCATCGTTGAGATCCGACGCGATCTTTCGGGCAAAGGGTGTAACTTTGCGTCGAGCATCCTCGACCGCTACCACCTTCGTGATAGCGAACCCCAAAACGTTTAAGAACTCTGCCGGCAAGTCGGCAACGTCGACGGTCAACATTGGTTGGTTGGGACGCATCGCCAAAACTACTACAGCCAGATGGGCGGGCAGGAAATAGGCGGCAATCCACCCCGGGGTGGTGCCGCGTTCAGCCCCCGGCGGGGCCTGACCGGCCAGGTAAATGTCTTCTATATTCACTCCCTTGCGAACCAATACTCGGTCATGTTCGTTTACCTCGATTTCGACCGGTTCGATCGCGAGCCGCATCATCTCCCCACGATGACGCAGTGTAGCTGCATCCCCAAATGCCCAGTTCTCGTTCTCAACTGCCCATGACCCGTGAAGGCTGTCCGTCAGCAGGTCCGACATTCGCTGCTGGGCCGTCAAGACAACATACTCGGGCTGACGGAGCGCCCGCAGGACCTGGAGGTCGTCCTTGTTTGCGCTGTCCATCTCCCGATCGAAAATGGCGGCTTCCTCGTCGAGACACAGGTCGGCTAGATCGGCAAGCCGGTTCTGCAAGCGCTCCGATATCAGGTACGCGGCAGTACCACTGCTCACCTCTGGGTCCAAGACGTAATCAATCAACTGCCAATCCTGAAATATCCAGTCGCGAAGAAATGTCAGGAAAAGATCTCGATCAAGAAACGCGCGGGTGCGATGGGCCGCGTGGATCCAAATCCGCTTTACCGTTAGATAGCCTGCCAGATATTGATGTTCGTCGTTCGACAAAGATCGCATCAGGACAGAAGTTTTTCGGTGGATGCCTGCTCGGCTGAGACGGTAGTCGATCAGGATACCGCGAATCTCGGAACTCAGCCATTCACCTCCGCCGGAAATCTCTTCGGGAGTCGGTGGAGCTGCTTCCAGCGGCCTGAACAACCGAGTCGACCAATAGCCCGGGGAGGAAAGCGTGCTAGATCTGCCAGGGGCCGCATCGAATTCCTGGAATAGCGCCATTCCCTCTAGTAGCGGAGACAGCAGCTGTTGAGCAACGTTCGTAACACCGAGATCGTTCACAAGCCGTTCTCTGTCGTACGGACGTCCGTCGAACGCTCGGTGAGCTCGAAGCTCGCGGAGAGCTAGTGCGGCGCCCAGATCCGTCGCCATGCACCAGAAGTGGGTTGACTCGTGGAGAAAGGAGGGGAGGAAAATCGAAGGCAATCTCCCCTTCAACAGAAACTTGAAGAGTGCATTGGCCGGAACGTCGAGCAAGTGCATCGCTCCGGTCAACACGTCAGTGTACGCGCGGCGTTTCGGGCCGCCGTCTCCAGGTTGCGCTGACATACTAACCTCCTCGACGACGATTTGCTATCAACCGGCTGCCTGGGCCGCAAGCTTCGTCAGCTCCGCCGCCAATTGCTGTTTCGCTTCTTCGGACGAACTAGCCTGGACCTTTAGTGTGACCTCTTCGACTCGGCCGTCGGGATGTACAACCTTTACTGCTTTCTCCAGTAGATAGCTTCGACGCGACTTGTTGAGATAGACGGCAAGTGCCCCGATCGCCATAGAGCTCAAGGCAATGATCGCCGTGATCGTCGCGGGTTCAGCGAGCGTGCCTTCCGGCACCTGCGGCTCGTCAAACTCGACCGCGTCTTCAAGCAACTCTCGCAGCTGCTCTTCGTCGAGAGGCGTCAATCCGCTAATAATCAGTTTCGGTGGGTTCATCTTGACCTCCCTGGATCATCTGGAAGACGCTGGCACTCGCACCCCACACAGCACCCAGCTTTGTGTAAGGAGAAGGGCAAGTGCATCGGTAAACCGCTTTCCAAAAAAAGAGGTAAGCAGGGCCGAAACCGATGGCGAGGCGCCTTCGAACAATCTCGTCGCAAGGGTATTATGGCTCAGGCTTATTGTCAATGTACCCCACCGTATCAACACACTTAATTGTGCCCCTGCTGCGCGGAATGAAGGATCGGTAGAGTAGCGCGACCGCTGACAACCTCGTTTGCACGCGGAGGGCAAAGTGCAAGTTCGCTAGGCCGCTCGACGCAAAGATTCGCTACTCAGATCTACGCCGTTCAGTCAGTCGAACTCTCGGTGGCTGCTCCAGATGCTCGAAACGCTTTTCGGCTTGTACCCATGGTATGACGCGCTTTCGTACTACGATGTCGTCCCGAGCGGTGACGTGTGGCTGATTGAAGATTGGTGTTACTACAAATATTGAGATTATCGATAACCGAAATTGAATCCGAGTTAATCGAAATCTAATTGATACTAAAAGCTATGTGCCGATCTTTCCGTTCACGATTGCGAGAATTTCGGCCTCGGCTTCGACTGCACGGCGCTCGATCTCAGCACCTTTGGCAAGCACTTCGTCAGCAAACGCTCGATCCTTCAATCCGGCGGCGTTTGTTTTGACATTCAAGTACGCACCAATAATTGCCGAACGCGCGCAAATAGCACCAACGCCGGCGTCTGACACCGAGTTTGGATTGCCTTCCTCGACCATCGCCTTTATCACCTCGAAGGCATCAAACGTACGCTCCATCGTACGAAACGGAACCTCGGTCGCGTACTTCGTGGCGTCCTGAATTGCGGCTGTTCGTGCCGCCTTTTCCTCATCGGTCGTCTTTGGCAATCCGAATGCGTCCATGACCCTATTGAACGCAGCGGTGTCCTCATCGACGAGCAGCAGCAGATCGTCCTTTATCTTCTGACCCTTAACTGCCCAATTCGAAAACTCTTCCCAGCGGTCCTCCCACCCGGCTTTGTGCGAAGACAGATTTGCGACCATTGTCGCGAGTGCCGCCGCAAGCGCTCCAAGATAAGCCGCGATCGAACCGCCGCCCGGCGCAGGTGATTCCGACGCGGTTTCGTCAGCGAATTCGCGACACGTCATGTCTGTAAGTTTGCTCATTTTTTCCTCCGCCGCCAGAACGTATTCGATGATCTTCTCATTTGGGTCGAACGGCTTGAGGTCGTCGAGACCCATCGACTTGATCGCGATCTTTACGACCTCAGCTTCGGTGACGCCAAGAGAACGCCGCTGCTTTTTCAGATAATAGTGTCCCGCCTCGATAATCGTACTTTTTGGAACGAGGCCGATGATCTCGAGGCCGGTCACGCGTAGGCCGCGCTCGCGCGCCTTTTCGCTAACCTCCTCAAACGCGACATGCAGCGGTGTCTGAGAAAGGTTTGTGATGTTCATCGACACCTGAGCGATGCCGTATTCTGCGATGTACCAGCCGATGGCCTTTGTGCCCTTCAACGTTCCGGGCAACATTACGGGCTCGCCTTTTTCGTCCGTCACTATCTTGCCCGTTATCGGATTTCCCTCTCGTCTTGCGCGGCCTCTTTCGCGTACGTCAAACGCGATAGCGTTCGCCCACCTCGTCGACGTCGTGTTGAGGTTAAAGTTTACCGCGATCAGAAAATCTCTAGCGCCCACGGCGGTCGCGCCCGAACGAGCAGCCGATTCGTTAAACTCGGCCGGGCCGAAATCGGGCCGCCACCCAGGGTCGGCGAGTTTGTCGCGCAGCCCTTCGTACTCGCCCTCGCGGCAGTTGGCGAGGTTGCGGCGTTTTTCTTCCGCAGCGGCGTTTTCGTAGAGGTAGATCGGAATCCCAAGTTCGTCGCCGATACGCTCGGCGAGTTTGCGTGCGTACTCGGCGCATTCGTCCATCGTGACGCCCGATACCGGCACCAATGGCAGAACATCGGTCGCCCCAAAACGCGGATGATCGCCTTTGTGACGCCGCATATCGATCAACTCTTGAGCCTTTTTTACGGCTAAGAACGCCGCATCGACAACTTCGTCCGGTGACCCGACGAAGGTAACGACCGTCCGATTAGTCGAAAAGCCCGGATCTACGTCGAGCAGCTTGACGCCATCGAAGCGCTCGATCTCGTCTGTGACCTGCTTTATCACCGTCATGTCGCGGCCCTCGCTAAAGTTCGGAACGCATTCGATCAGTTTCTTCATACCTTAAGATATTACGATTGTGACTCATGTGCTTTCAACCGAACGAGTGTTCGCACTTGGGCTAAGTCTCGTCGATTCCGGCATCATACCCGTTGATAATGGGCGAATGGCGACCTTTTATCAACGGCGTTGGTGTTATAAAGTAGTTCCCGTAGGAAGATGGAGCGGGTGATTGACACCTCGCAAGCTTAATGATATCGGACGTTCGTCAATTATGAAACACTTACTGCTGATCCTCTTTTTTTCTTCGCCGGTGCTCGCCAACGACGGCGTTTTTTATGCAAGCGGCGATACACTATTTCCCTTGCAGGAAACCCAAGTCCGCTTGAAAAAAGAGGTATTAAAGTTCTACGTGGTTGACCATACTTTTGCCAGAGTTGATGTCTATTTCGAGTTCTTCAATCCGGCGAACTCTAGGACCGTCACTGTCGGATTTGTGACGCGGCCGGCGGATGGCGACGTGACCGACGAAGCGGCGAAAAAGCCCTTTATCACGGACTTTACGGTCAATGTGAACGGCAAGAACCTCACCTACAAAATAAAACGGCTGAAAGAGACGACCTTCAAGCTCGAACAGAAAGAAGACGCCTCACCAAGCGACGATTACTTTGTCTATTATTTTCCCGTCACCTTCAAACGAGGTTTGAATGTTATTCGTCACACGTACCGCTATCGCGGTGGCGAGAGCGTCGAACTCGACCGCGATTTTGATTATCAGATCACGACCGGAAAAACCTGGGCAAATAGACAAATCGATGATTTTGAACTGCAGATCCATCTGGACAACGGCATCTTTGCCGTCCCCGCCAGATTTATTAAAGGCGGGCGTTTGGCCGACTGGAAGATCGTCGGCGACGGAGTGATCGAGGAAAATGAGCGAAATTGGTTTGGCGAAGATTCGCCAAGAGTGCGAATGGTTCATCTCAATCACGGGTATCTTTCGTTTCGAGCCACAGACTTCAAACCCGATTACGATATTTCTTTCGCCGAATACAATTGGGCGGCCGGCTGGACAAGGAACTGGTGTAAGGTTGGACAAGAATGTGTCGAGGCAGATTCTCTGGAAAGGGTGGCGCGATATTTTGACCTGAGACCGTATGGCGAATTTGAGAGTATTGATTTTGATGAATTTACGGCAAAAGATCTCAAATACTTACGAAACTACTTTTTTGCCGTCCGCGGGTTTGATTTTAAGGACGAGCAGCTTCGCAAATTCTATTCTCAGTTCTTTTGGTATAGGCCGGATCGGAACCTAGAAACTGAAAACATCAAACTCTCAAAAGCCGAAGATGACTTTCTGAAACGGCTGATCGCGTTTGAGGCAAACAAAAAACAATAGCACTCGCGCGCGAGGCGCGTAGGTTCCCGAGCGGAGCCGGCGATCATTATTTTAGCCGGCCTCGGAGGTAATCGGCCAGTTGATCGACCGCAACCCGCTCTTGCTCCCACGTGTCGCGGTGGCGCACGGTGACGGCGTTGTCATCGAGCGATTCGTGATCGACGGTGACGCAGAATGGCGTGCCGATCTCGTCCTGTCGCGCGTAGAGTTTGCCGATGCCGCCGGTGTCATCGTAAACGGCTCGCATCGACGGCTGCAGATCTTTTTTCAGTTTTTTGGCTAGCGTGACGATGCCGTCGTTGTTCTTTGCGAGCGGCAGGACAGCGACCTTTATCGGCGCAAGATCGGGCGTAAGTTTTAGAACGACCCGGACCTCGCCTTTGTCGTTCGTTTTCTCGGTGTAAGCGTCCATCATCACGGCGAGCAGCGTGCGGTTGACGCCGATCGACGGCTCGATAATATATGGATAAAACCGCTCGTTCGTCTGCGGGTCAAAATAGGAGAGGTCATCGGTTGAATCGGGGTTTATGCGTTTACCGTCGGCGTCCTCGGGCTTTTTGCTGTGAACGCGCAGGTCGTAATCCGTCCGGTTCGCGATGCCCATCAGCTCGTCCCACTGTTTATCCTCGTCCTCGCGTTCGGGGAAAAACCGATAGAGAATATCCACGGTTCGCTCGCTGTAATGTGCGAGTTCCTGCTTACTTTGTTCGTAGTGCTTGAGGTTGTCCGAGGAAATACCTAGTGATGCGATCCACGCGTCAAAGCCGTCGATCCACTCCTGATGCGACGCAGTTGCGTCGTCAGGACGGACGAAATACTCGACTTCCATCTGCTCAAACTCGCGCGTGCGAAAGATGAAATTACCCGGCGTCACCTCGTTGCGAAACGCCTTGCCGATCTGCGCGATACCGAACGGCAACTTACGGCGCGATGTGTTTAGTACGTTGGCGAAGTTCGTGAAGATTCCCTGCGCGGTCTCGGGCCTGAGGTAAGCGAGCGCACTCTCGTCGTCGTCGCTGGACGCGGCTCCGACCGTGGTGCGAAACATCAAATTGAACGGCCTCGACTCGGTCAGATTCGTCGAACCGCAGTTCGAGCACACGGGCTTGCCGTCTGCATTCGCCTCCAGTTTATCTTCGCGCAGCCGCGTCTTGCAGTCGCGGCAATCAACGAGCGGATCGCTAAATGTGTCCTCATGTCCGCTGTATTTCCACACCAGGCGATTCTGAATGATCGACGAATCGACGCCCTCGATGTCATCGCGTTCATACACGAGCCACCGCCACCAGCTCTGCTTTATGTTATTCGCCAGCTCGACGCCGAGCGGCCCGTAATCCCAGGACGATCCCAAACCGCCGTAGATTTCGGACGCGGGAAAGACAAATCCTCGGCGCTTTGAGAGTGAGACAATAGTTTCAATGTTTGGTGCTGGCATTTTTAGTAAATGATAAATCGTAAATAGCTGATCATCGAATCCGGAGGCCCTCGCTTATGTGTCTACATCGACACATCGAAGCCCGAGATGCTCTTCAAACGGAATAAAATCCCGGTCATTGTGAAGAAGCTCATAATCATCGAGTATGCAGCGTGTGGCGATGAGCGTGTCGATAGTTTTACGGACGCTGATTCCCTTCGCTCGTAGGGTAATGTAATTTCGTGCAGCTTGTAACGCGACGCGATATCCGGCAACAACTACAAAGTCTGCTCGCTGAAATAGCTTGATGGTATCGCCAAAGATCTTTTGATCGCTACATCCCTGCAGAACTTCAGCGATCACGAGGTCCCCAACAACAACCTGTTCAACGCCCAATATTGAGTCAAGTTTTTTGGTTTGCGGAGTTTCTAAATCACGTAAAAAATCGATCCAGACGCTCGAATCGACAAAGATCATTTGTCGAGCCTCATTGCCTCAAGATCGCCTTCCCAGTAAAACTTCCCCCTGAGTTTTTTCAGATCGGCTTGCTTCCGGATCCGTACCAACTCTCTTAATGCCAGATCTACCGCCTCACGCTTTGTCTTCAACCCAGTGATCTTTAGCGTGTCTTTCATGAGTTTGTCATCGATCTCTATGTTCGTTCTCATATGTGTAGAAACCTCTTATTACTTACACATCATATTCGTTCGCATCTCGACTGTCAAAAAATAAACGGAGGCTGTCCCAAAACCGATTTCACCGGTCAACTAGACAAAAAAAGGGCTGCCTTTTTCAGACAGCCCTCATCGCTAAACTAATCACCTACTTAATAAACCGTCGGCGGGGTTGCTCCCGGCGGGACGATCCACAGTTCGTAGGTTGTCTTGACGCGTTCGCCGCCCTTGACGATCGAGATTCGCCTCGGGTCAAAGCCGCGCGTTTTTACCATGTAATCATACGCCCGCTTGTATAGACGTTCATAGGAATTACGCGTCCTGCTGGCACGATCCGTGCCCGGATAGATGATCACATAAAGCTGAGCATCAGGCGTGTTTTGTGCCTGGATAACGCAGTTATCGAAACGTGCCTTATCGTCGTCCGGCGTGCGTGCTTCGAATTCGTCGCAGCGGAAAGGTTTCGGTTCGACGGCCGGCGGAGGCGGAATGCGAACGACTTCTGTCGGGACCGAGATCGTCTGGCGGCACTTGTTGTCGTAGACGTCATCATTGACATCAAGCTCGGCGTTGATCATCTGACCGCCGATGCCGCTCGAATCGACAGTGATCGTCGATGTTCCGAGACCACTGGTGACACGACCGTTAGAAACTTTCCATGCATAACGGATCGGAACCGGCGCACTGCCCGAATTAACGGCCGAGAATGTTACGAGGTCGCCCTCGTTTATGCGATCAGGCCCGTCGAGGCGGAAATTGTATGGACATGCCCGCGTGATCGTCTCTTCAACGAGTTTGAGACAGATGCAGTGCTTTTTGTTGCGTCTGATCTCGACCTCTTTCATCACCACCGAACCGTTCGGCCCGGCGACTTCCACGGTGTGAATTCCCGGCGCCAGATAAAATTCGGCAGCCGTGCCAACGCCGCTCATACCGGCATACTGACCGTCGATCTTCACCGGATAAGAAGCCGGTGTAGTCTTGATCGTGAGTGTGCCCGTATCTTTTGGCCGCTTGACCTTTTCTTTATCGGCATTTGAGCTCGCCATCACGGAGCCCACGCCAAGCGTAAGGGCAAGCCCTATCACAAATAGAAAGTTGTATCTGAGTAATCGCATTTTTATGTCCTCTAAAATTCTTCTCCAAAGAATCGCGACTAGTCGCCGCGAGAATCTATCCCGCGACGAATAAATCATAGTCCTATTCGGCCTCGTTTTCATCCCCAGAGGCTTCCTTTTCGCCCTTCTTACCAAATCGGCGCCGTGCGGCCAATCCGATCGAAGCCAACCCTGTACCGAACAACAAGATCGTCATCGGCTCGGGAACCGGTTCGGGCGGTGTCGGCGTCGGCGTCTTTGGCGGAGTTGGCGTCGGCGTCACTGTCGGCGTCGGCGTCGTGGTCGGCGTAGGTGTCGGCGTCTGGCCAGGCACCGTTTGAGTCGGCGTCGGCGTGTCCTTTTTGTCCCTCAACAGAATAAACGCGACCGGAATTGCAGCGAGACCGAGCAGCGCCCATTTTGGAAAGCGACGCCTCTTCTCTGGGTCGCAATCGCAATAGTCGTCATCGACGATCTCGCTCTTTGTTTCGGTTATAACGCGACCGTCCTGCTGCGGACTCGGCTTTTTGGTATCGTCACCATCATCGATAAACGAGGACAAGCTGCCCGCGACCGCGAGCCGTGAGAAGTTGCTGCTTTCGGCTTTGCCCGGACGAGCATTCACGATCTGAACAACCTCATCAAAGCGAAGCGATCCGGCGTTCACTTTACTGAAGCCGGCCAAAACCGATGCGACGCAGATTGCCGAGAGTAATACTCTAAAATTTATGTTTTTCATGTCTGTTACCTGATCAAACGGTATCAGCTTGCAAAAATCGTGCGATTTTTACAGCGTTTTGGCACTCACTGTCGAAATTGATTTTGGGGCTGGTTCAGCAAATATAGCAAAATGAAAGCCAAAATGCACGTCCTTTTCAAGGTTTTTCTTGCCAAAAAAGCACCAAAAGTCGAATATTCCGTAAATTCAAGTGGAAAAAATGGCTATTAAAGCAGCTTTTCCAAAAAAAATGGACCTTTTTTTGATTTTTCTTTGTTTTTTTCGCAAGAAAAAACCGGTTACCACAAGGATAGTGATAACCGGTGCATAATTCCTGAGTTCGAAGCTACTCGCCTTCGCCCGTAGCCTTCGCTTTTTCTTCGCTGATGATCGCCTTACGGGAGAGTTTTATCTTATTCCCCTCTTTGCCGATGCACTTAACCAGAATCTGCTGGCCTTCTTTAAGCTCGTCACGAACGTCCTTCACACGTCGGTCGGATATTTCAGAGATGTGCAGCAAACCGTCGAGGCCCGGGATGATCTCGACAAAGGCTCCAAAATCGACGATTCGCGAAACCGTGCCGAGATAGGTCTCGCCGATCTCAGCCTCGGCTGTGATGGCTTTGATTCGGGCGATCGCCGCCTGAGCAGCCTCGCCGTCCGCTGACGCGATCGAGATCGTTCCGTCATCCTCAATGTCGATCTTGGCACCGGTTTCCTCGGTGATCGAGCGAATGACCGAACCGCCTTTGCCGATAACGTCACGGATCTTCTCAGGATTGATCTGCATCGTGATGATTCGCGGAGCATAGGGCGAAATGTCCTCGCGTGGCTCAGCGATCGACTTTGCCATGACATCCAGGATGTGCAGACGGCCTTTCTTCGCCTGTTCAAGAGCTTCTTGCAAGATCATCGCATTGATACCGCCGATCTTGATGTCCATCTGGAGAGCGGTAATGCCGTCCTCGGTGCCCGTGACCTTAAAGTCCATGTCGCCGTAATGGTCCTCGGCCCCGGCGATGTCGCTAAGGATGGCGTAACGATTGCCCTCCATCACGAGTCCCATGGCAACACCGGCGACCGGCTTCTTGATCGGCACGCCCGCATCCATCAAACTCAGAATGCCGCCGCAGACCGAAGCCATCGATGATGAACCGTTCGACTCGGTAATATCGGAGACAATACGGATCGTGTATGGAAAATCGGCCTCATCAGGCAGAACCGACTGTATCGCGCGCCGTGCGAGATTGCCGTGGCCCGTTTCACGCCGCGAGGTAGAACCAAAACGGCCCGTTTCGCCGACCGAGTAAGGCGGGAAATTATAGTGAAGCATGAACCGGCGGTCGATCGTACCTTTCTCCAGATCGTCCATGAACTGCCCGTCCTGCTTCGTTCCTAAGGTCGTCGTAACCACCGCCTGTGTTTCACCACGGGTAAATAGAGCTGAACCGTGAACACGCGGCAGCCAGCCGACTTCGCAGTTGATCGGGCGAATCTCGCTAAATCTGCGACCGTCCGGACGGCGCTTATTCCCAAGCATATCTTCTCGGAAAATCTTCTCTTTCAAGTATCCAAAGACTCTGCCAGCCATCACTCGTTTGTCATGGTCGTCTTCCGGATAGCTTTCGACGACCTCTTTCTTCAGCGCGTCAATGCCGGTATAGACCTCGATCTTGTCGCGCCCCGTCGAATCGAGAGCGGTTCGAAGCCGGTCGGACCAGTTTTTTTCGATCTCAGCAATGAGAGATTCGTCGAGCTGCGCAGGCGCGTACTCGCGTTTTGTGATCGCAAGGGCCTTGCCAAGTTCCTTTTGCCAGAGACAAAGTCGCTTGATCTCACGATGCGCGAGCATCAGAGCCTCGACCATGATGGTCTCATTGACCTCTTGAGCCTCGCACTCAACCATGCAGATCGCCTCTTCGGTGCCCGCGACGATGAGGTCCAGTTCAGATTCGCGGCGTTCGTCAAAGGTGGGGTTGATCAGGTACTTACCATCGATCAAACCGATGCGCACACCAGCGATTGGATTCTCAAAAGGAATATCCGACAGATAAAGCGCACACGAAGCCCCCGTTATCGCGATCACGTCCGGATCGTTCTCCGCATCGGAGGATATGACCGAAGCTACGATCTGGGTTTCAAAACGATAGCCATCCGCAAAGAGCGGCCGCACCGGCCGGTCGATCATACGGCATGTGAGCACCTCTTTTTCGCTTGGCCTGCCTTCGCGGCGGAAATAATTACCGGGAATACGTCCCGCCGCAAATGAGTTCTCACGGTATTCGACCGTGAGCGGAAAGAAATCCAGTCCCTCTTTTGCCGTACGGGCACTGACCGCCGCAACCAGCAGCATCGTGTCTCCGTAACGTATAACGACCGAACCGTCGGCCTGTTTGGCAACCTTGCCAGTTTCTACGATCAAGTTCTGACTCCCCAGCTTGATCGATTCATTCAAATATTTTTTTGCCATTTGTATCCTTAAAAACAAAGACGGAGGAGCATGCCGTGAAGCTCTTCCGTCTTTGAACAACTATTAAACTAGACGAGATCCAAATTGGTCGCTGCGTTTTTGCTGTCACGTTCAGCCGCTAGCGGTAATTTCTTCGAAAGGATCTTATGTAATTAGGCTCGAAGCAGCCTGCGAAACGCGGCTCTTATCTTCTCAGTCCGAGTTTCTTAACGATCTCGTGGTACTCATTAATATCACGACGCTTAAGATAATCAAGCAATTTTCTGCGACGCGAGACCATTTGGAGCAAGCCCCGTCGCGAATTGTTATCTTTCTTGTGGATCTTGAAATGCTCGGTCAGCTCGTTTATCCGCTGCGTGAGCAACGCGATCTGCACCTGCGACGAACCTGTATCGGACGCGTGCGTCTTGTAATCGGTAACTAATTTTTCTTTTATTTCCTTCAGTGTTGACATAAAAAACTTGCCTAAAATGGCCTCTCCTGTTGCTCGCAGTAACTCCGTGAACTTGCACGGTAACCGCGAAAATTTGTGAACAACTAAAAACTAATAGTGAATAGTAATTCTTGTTTATTATCTACGATTTAGGTAAATTGAGCAACGTCTTAACCACTAGTTATTCACTATTGGTTTTAGTTGATCTCGTACTTGAACTCCTCCATGAATTTCGTCGAGAAATTCCCTTTTTGAAAGTTCTCGTCCGCCATTATCCTCTGATGTAGCGGTATCGTAGTCTTAATTCCCTCGACGACCATCATATCCAATGCTCTCCGCATCCGAGCGATCGCCAACTCGCGGGTACGCGCGTGAACTATCAGCTTCGCGATCATCGAGTCGTAATATGGCGGCACCATGTATCCGGGATAGACGGCGGTGTCGACACGAACGCCGGGTCCGCCCGGGATGTTGAATGCAGTGATGCGCCCCGGACTCGGTGTAAATTTTACCGGATCCTCGGCGTTGATACGGCACTCGATCGAGTGGCCGACGATTTGAACTTCGTCTTGTGTGTAACCGATATTCTCGCCGGTCGCAATGCGGATCTGGTTTCGCACAATGTCGGCAAGCGTAACCATCTCGGTCACGGGATGCTCGACCTGGATGCGCGTGTTCATCTCCATGAAGTAGAAACTGCCGTCCTCATCGAGCAAGAACTCAAACGTCCCGGCGCTCGAGTAGCCGATCTCCTGACACGCTTTGACGGCAACGGCTCCCATTTGTTCACGAAGTTCCGTCGAGATCGCGGGCGACGGCGCTTCTTCGAGCAGCTTTTGATGACGACGTTGGATCGTGCATTCGCGCTCGCCTAGATGAATAACGTTCCCGTGTTCATCGGCCAAAACCTGGATCTCAATATGACGCGGCCGCTCGATATATCGCTCGATGTAGACCGAACCATTCTTAAAAGCACTAAGAGCCTCGCTCTGCGCCAGTTCGAGGTTGCCGGCTAGCTCGCTCTCCTGACGGACAATGCGCATCCCTCGACCGCCTCCGCCTGCTGCGGCTTTTATGATCAATGGAAAACCGATGTCGAGAGCGAGTTTCTTTGCCTCGTCAGCCGATTCTATCGGGTCCGGACTACCCGGCAAGATCGGAACGCCTGCCGCGGCCATCGTACGGCGAGCCTCGACCTTGTCGCCCATCATTGCGATAACTTCAGCTCGTGGGCCGATGAACTTGATATTACAATCACCGCAGATCGTCGCGAAGGTGGCCGACTCAGCCAAAAAACCGTATCCGGGGTGTATTGCGTCGGCGTTCGTTATCTCGGCCGCACTGATGATAGATGGGATGTTGAGATAGCTGTCGGCCGAGAGATTGCCGCCAACGCATATTGCTTCGTCGGCAAATCGCACGTGGAGCGCCTCGCGATCGGCCTCGGAGTGCACGGCGACGGTCTTAATACCCATCTCCTTGCAGGTCCAGATGATGCGATTCGCGATCTCGCCGCGATTGGCAATTAAAATTTTCTTGATCTCTCTCACCACAAGGTCTATACCAAAAAATATTTACCGCAGATGACGCAGAAAACGCAGATTAAAGAAAAATGAATTACTTTTTATCTGCTTTATCTGTGTTATCTGCGGTTAGATAACGGACTACTTACGAACTCCAAAGAGTGCCTGGCCGTACTCGACCGGTTGGCCGTTCTCGACGTAGACTTTTACGATCTCGCCAGAAACCTCGGCCTGAATTTCGTTCATCAGCTTCATCGCCTCGACAATGCAAACGGTCGTGTCGGGTGAAACATTGCTGCCTTCACTAACATACGCGTCCTTATCAGGACCGGGCGACCGGTAAAATGTACCGACTATCGGCGAAGTGATCTTGTGCAGACCTGCGTCAGCATCAATTGGTGGTTCGGCAACAGCCGGATCGCCAGCGGGGGCGGCTGAGACCGTCTGCGGCGAACTCACGGCAAGCGGAGCCGCCATCACGGGGACACCCGACGTCTTGCTCAGTCGAACGCGAATATTCTCGTTCTCGAACTCAAAGTCAGTAAACCCATGCTCATTGACGAGGGCCGCGAGAGCCTGCAACTCGTCCATGTTGAACGACGGGTCGGCTATCTTATCAGTTTTACCGCTTTTTTTATCGACCACTGTATTTTCGTCTTTCGCTTTTGCCGAAGCCGTGTTGTTGCCCATAAAGCGCCTCCGAACGACTTAACTCTTCGCGGCAAGCTCGCGTGGGTTGTCGACCAGTTCGATCACAGCCATTTCGGCGTTGTCGCCCTGGCGTCGGCCGAGTTTGATGATGCGCGTGTAGCCGCCGTTACGATCTTTATAGCGCGATCCAAGCTCATTGAAAAGTCGTTGAACAGCCGCCACGCCCGCCGTTCGCTCGATTTTGTCCTTAGATTCGCCCTTTGGACCGCGAAACCGGCTCGCCGCAACCTTAAAAGTACTGTTACCGGCGTGAAAAAACTTAGCTGCCTGACGACGAAGGTGAACTTCGCGAAGTTTGCCGTCACTACCGTCGAGCCCCTGCGCCTTTTTTGCAAGCGTGATCGCTTTCTCGACAAACGGACGTAGCTCTTTCGCCTTCTGAACAGTCGTAACGATGTGCTCCTTGTCCGCGTTTATCAGCGAAGTCGCCATGTTCCGCAACATCGAGATCCGATGTTCGGTCGTGCGTCCTAATTTACGATGTGCTTTTAAGTGTCTCATTTCTCTAAGTCGAGAACGTCCGCGAAAGTCTCCGAAGTCGAGTGAGTCTTTCCAGACATCCCAGACTTCCACGACCTCGTAGACTAATCCAGATCTCGTCCTCCGCTGCCTGGGATCGGATTTCCCTGTTCGTCAAAATCCATGCCGAAATCGAGGCCCATGCCGTGAAGCATGTCTTTGATCTCGGTAAGTGATTTTTTACCAAAATTCTTTGTGTGAAGCATGTCCTTTTCGCTACGGCGGATCAGATCCCGGATCGAGCGGATGTCGGCGTTCTTCAAACAGTTATACGAACGAACGGAAAGTTCTAACTCATCGACAGATTTGTCGAGAAGGTCGTTGCGCATCAGCGGCGGACGAGCGATGTCCTCGTATTTGTATTCTTCTTCTTCCTCTTCAAAGTTGATAAAGATCGACATGTGATCCTTGACCAGCTTTGCAGCGAGTCCGATTGAATCTTCCGGCTTGACCGAACCGTCGGTCCATACCTCGAGGGTAAGGCGGTCGTATTCGGTGTTCGATCCCTGACGCGTCTTGTCGACGTTGTAATTTACTTTCTTTATCGGCGTGTGGACCGAGTCGATCGGAATATAACCGACCGAGAGATCTTCGTCATTGTTAAATTCGGCTGAAACGTAGCCGCGACCCTGCTTGAGCCGCATCTCGATCTTCAACGAACCGCTGGTACTGATCGTGGCGATGTGCACGTCGGTGTTCAAAACTTCAACGTCGCCATCGGCTTCAATGTCGGCGCTTGTTACGGCACCCGCGCCCTTTTTGTTGATCGACAAGGTTTTTGGCCCGCTGCCATGAAGTTTGAACGGCACCTGCTTTAAATTAAGAATGATGTCGGTTGCATCTTCGACGACGCCCTTGATCGATGAAAACTCGTGCTCGACGCCCTCGATCTTGACTGCCGTGATGGTCGCTCCCTCGATCGACGAAAGCAGAGCACGGCGTATCGAGTTACCGATCGTCGTGCCGAACCCGCGCTCAAATGGCGCTGCGTGAAATTTTCCGTATGTTGCGCTCAAGCTGTCGCTATCGACATTGAGGCGTCCCGGCATTTGAAAATCTGTCCAATTAGTCTGTGTCATATTCGTTCTTTCTTTCTCTATAGTGGCCGCTGTCCCCGATTCGTCTTTAGCAAGAACGCCCCTCAAGACAAACCGCTCTTCGGCCAACTTGGTTGATTATTTACTGTAAAGCTCAACGATCAACTGCTCGTTGATGTTTGCGTCAATATCGTCACGTTTTGGCAAGCCCGAAACTGTCACTGACAGTTCCTTGCCATAGGCGTTGAGCCACGCCGGCCGGCCACGCCCGACGGCTGTTGACCACGCCGCGTCGACGTGTGTATTCTTCGTCGTTCTGTCTTTAACGGCGACAACATCACCTGTCTTAACCTGAAACGACGGGATGTTAACTTTGCGGCCGTTGACCGTGATGTGACCGTGGTTAACGAGCTGACGTGCCTGACGACGAGATGTCGAAAAGCCCGAGCGGTAAACCACGTTATCGAGACGTCGCTCAAGCATAAAGAGCAGGTTCTCGCCCGTGACGCCTTTCTGCCGGCGTGCCTTTTCGAAATAGTTGCGAAATTGTTTTTCGAGGATGAAGTAAATGCGCTTTACTTTCTGTTTCTCGCGAAGCTGTTCGCCGTAGCCCTGGATCATCTTGCGACGGGCCGCACCGTGCTGTCCCGGCGGATTTGTTCCGCGCTTTTCGATCGCGCACGATGGTTTGTAACACCGGTCGCCTTTCAAGAACAACTTTCCACCTTCGCGGCGGCACAAACGGCACACCGCATCTCTATATCTAGCCATAATTTATTTTCTGCCTCCGCTTTTTAGCGGAAAAGTTTACGAGCTTAAGCGCCCTTCGTCCTTTCGATAGTCCAAAATCAAACTCTGCGCCGTTTAGGCGGACGACATCCGTTGTGTGGGATCGGCGTTGTGTCGCGGATCGCCGTCACGCGAATACCAGCCATCGCTATCGCACGAATCGCTGATTCGCGGCCGCCGCCTGGTCCTTTTACACGAACTTCCGCTTCACGCATTCCGGCGTCGAGAGCCTTGCGTGCGACCTCACCGGCCGCCTGCTGCGCCGCGAACGGCGTTCCTTTGCGGCTGCCACGAAAACCGCGGGCACCCGATGAGGACTGAGCGATCAGATTGCCGTCCGCGTCCGTGATCGAGATGAGCGTGTTGTTAAACGACGCCGCAATGTGAACGATCCCGTACGGAATGTTCTTTTTCTCTTTTTTCTTAAAAGTCTTCTTTTTAGTCGTTGCTGGTTTAGCCATTTTTGCTTAGTTCCAAGTTCAAAGTTCCGAGTTCCAGGTTAAGTTCAAAAGAACGCAAAACCAGGAACCCGAAACTAGTAACTACTTCTTGCCTGGCGCCTTCTTCTTAGCGACAGCCGCTTTGCGCGGACCCTTGCGTGTACGTGCGTTTGTGCTAGTGCGCTGGCCGCGAACCGGCAGGCTGCGGCGATGACGCAGACCGCGATAACAACCAATATCCATCAGTCGTTTGATGTCCATCTGCACACGCTTGCGAAGATCGCCCTCGACGTCGCCTTCGGCATCAAGTATCGAACGGATCTTGTTAAGATCGTCCTCACTGATGTCCTTGATCTTTGCATTAACATCAACGCCGGCCTGACCGAGAATCTCCGTCGCGCGCGATCGTCCAACGCCGTAGATGTATGTCATACCGATCTGTGCCCTTTTGTTGGGCGGTAGATCAACCCCTGCTATACGAGCCATAATTAGTTATCCCTGCCTCTGTTTATGCTTCGGGTTATCGCAGATTACCCGCACAACGCCCTTGCGATGAATGATCTTACATTTATCGCACATCTTTTTTACTGAAGGCCTTACTTTCATCTCTATTACCTACTATTTGTAGCGATATGTTATTCGCCCACGGGCCAGATCGTATGGGGAAAGTTCTACAAGAACCTTGTCCCCCGGCAAGATGCGAATGAAGTTCTTACGCATTTTGCCCGAAATATGAGCCAAAACCTCGTGGTTATTGTCGTCGACGGCCACCTTAAACATCGCATTTGGCAAGGTTTCCAGCACGGTAGCCGTAACTTCAATCGCTTCTTCCTTAGACATACCCTCTAAGCCAGCTAGCTGATCGGCTGGGCAAACTATTGATATTACCTCGATAAATCAATTGTTTCAAGTCGCCACGGCCATCTTTTGCCGCTGTTTTTGCTCTTTTGTGAGCGTCAAGATCTCGGGCCCATCGGCTGTCACCGCCAAAGTATGTTCGGCGTGAGCCGAAGGTTTACCGTCAAGGGTCACAACCGTCCACTTATCGCTCAATGTCCTCGTTTCGTGCGTACCTAAATTCAACATCGGCTCGATCGCAAAGCAATAACCGGCCCGAATCTTCTCCCTTGTCCCGGCACGCCCGTAATTCGGTATTTGCGGGGCTTCGTGCATATTTCGCCCGATACCGTGACCTGTGTAGTCTCGAACGATGCCATAGCCGTATTTATCGGCATGCTGCTGGATTGCCCATCCAATGTCCCCGACACGATTGTTGATCCTCGCCGCCGAGATACCAAGATCGAGACACTCTTCGGTCACCCGAATCAATTGCTTCAGCTCGTCGCTGATCTCGCCAACCGGCAGCGTCATGGCGGTATCACCGACAAAGCCGTCAAATGTCGCGGCCATATCGAGCGATACAATGTCGCCTTCATTCAGTGGTTCATTCTTTGAGAACCCGTGAACGATCTCATGGTTGACCGATGCACAGATCGCGTACGGAAAGCCGTGATAGCCGATAAAGGTCGGTATCGCCCCTGCGTCGCGAATCATCTTTTCCGAGGCACTGTTGAGATCCATCGTCGAGACGCCCGGTTTAACCATCATGCGCAAAGCCTCACGCACCTCAGCGATCAATTCGCCGACGGCTCGCATTTTGTCTAGGTCTTTTGCTGACTTTGCGATTATCATCTTAAATAGCTACAGAGGATCTCGAGAATTTCTTTGCGTTCTCTGCCGTTTTGCGTTAAAAAATCAGTATCATGCAAATACGCAAAATACGCCAAGAACTGATTAGATCAATCGCGTGATCTCCTGAAAAATATCTTCAATTTTCCCCGTTCCGTCAATCTTTTTCAACCGCCCGGACTTGTCGTAATAATCAAGCAGCGGCTTCGTTAGTTCGTCGTAAGTCTCGAGTCGAACTTTTACCTTTCCCTCCGAATCGTCTGCCCGATGTTCGAGTTTTGCGTCCGGGTGAACGTCGCAAAACCCTTCAATTTTCGGCGGTTTCGAGTAAATATTGTAGATCTCGCCACACACCGGACACGAACGACGGCCTGTAAGGCGCCTTGTCAACTCGTCTCGTGAAACATCGACCTCGATTGCCTGGATCTCTTTGCCTAGCTCCTTAGCAAGTTCCTCAAGCTGCTCGGCCTGAATCGCGGTTCGCGGATAGCCGTCGAGAAGAAACGTTCCGCTGCAATCGTCCTGTGATGTCCGTTCCCGCACAATTTTGTATGTCAGATCATCCGAGATCAGCTTTCCCGTTGCCATGATCTCTTGCACCTCTCGCGCCAGCGGCGTGTCGAGCGTTCTCATTTCGCGAAACATGTCACCGGTCGAGATCTGCGGAATTGCGCGCCGCTCTTGCAATAACCGAGCTTGGGTGCCCTTACCCGCCCCCGGGGCGCCTATTAATACAATGATCTTATCCATCGTAATCAGAAGGGGAGAAGAGGAGAAAGGGAGCACCGGACGTCTCCCCTTCCCCTCTTCACCCGTTCTCCTTTTCTGAACTAACCTCGGCGTCCGCGAAGCCGGGATCCCGCTCCCAAAAAGCCTTCGTAATTTCGCATCACGAGTTGAGCCTCAACTTGTGCGACGGTGTCCATCGCGACACCGACAAGGATGAGAAGACTCGTGCCGCCGAAGAAAAACTCGTAACCGAGACCTGTCGGTATCCAGCTCAGACCCGACGTCGACATCACAAAGTTATCGACCGCCGGCCCGATAAAAGGCAGCCTACCGACCTTAAAACCGCTAAGAAGCAGCTGCGGCACAAACGCCACAAACGCCAAATACAGGGCGCCGACCGTTGTGAGGCGCGTCAGTATCGAATTCAGATAATCCGCTGTTGGGGCTCCCGGTCGAATGCCGGCGATAAAGCCGCCGTGTTTGCGCAGGTTGTCCGCCACCTCGTCTGTATTAAAGATGATCGTAATGTAAAAGAAAGTGAACAGAACGATCAGCGATAAAAAGACGAGTTCGTAATAGGGGTCTCCGCCATGAAACTGCTGGAAGAAGTTGAACACCTTCGACCAGGCCGAATCTGGTTGATTCGGATCCGACGGGAAAGCCGAGAACAACGTCTGCGGCATCGCCAAAACCGACGACGCAAAGATCACGGGGATGACGCCGCCCATATTGATCTTGAGAGGCAAGCTTGTCTCCTGACCGCGAAAAGTCTGGCTCCCAACCCTGCGACTGGCGTAACTGATCGCGATGTTTCGCCGAGCTGATTCGACATAAACGACAAGAGCGATCAACGCAACCATGATGGCGACGAGAAAAACAACGCCGATTATCTGCGAAGTGTCGCCTGAACCGACCCGAGTCGAAACCTGCTGTAAACCACGCGGCAACCCGATCACGATGCCTGCAAAGATCAGCAGCGAAATTCCGTTGCCAATGCCGCGTTCGGTGATCTGTTCGCCCAGCCACATCACAAAGATCGTTCCCGTTGTCAGCGTAACGACCACCATTATCGTCGCCCACCATGTGCCCGCGATAATATTGTTTCGCGAGAGCCATGTCGCAACAAAAAATGTCTGAACCGCGCAGAGGACGACCGTCGAGTAACGCGTCCACTGGTTCATTTTCTGACGGCCAACCTCGCCCTCTTCCTGGACCTTTTTCATCGCCGGTGAAAGCACAGGAAGGAGCTGCATGATGATCGACGCCGTAATGTATGGCGTCACACCGAGTGCAAAAACCGAGATCGTTCGGAAGTTGCCTCCTGAAAAAAGGTCAAGCACGCCAAGCAGTGTGCCAGCGACTTCGCTCCAGACACGGTCAAGCTGTGCGCTGTTTATGCCCGGAGCTTGAATATGCGCCCCCAACCGATACACCGCCAACAACCCGAGCGTGAAGAGAACCCTCTTCCTGAGCTCAGGGATCTTGAACATGTTTTGGATGGCGTTAAAAAACTTCTCCATATACTTAATGGTTCGTCACTCATCGTTCGTTGTTCGTTGCCAGGTGGCGATCTTGCAACGATCTACGAACTACGAACAGCGAGCTAAGCTGACGCTTCCACGGCTTTCGCGATCTTGGTCGCGGCACCGCCCGCTTTTTCTATCTTTTCTTTTGCAGTTTTGGTGAATCGGTGCGCCGAGATCTTGAGCGATTTTGAGATCTCACCGTTACCTAATATGACCAGATCGTGCTTAGCCTTTTTGATCAGGCCACGTTCGTGCAATATCTCGGGCGTGACCTCGTCGCCGGCTTTGAAATTTTCATCGATCTTGGCAAGACTGATCTCGATCCATTGTTTCTTGAAAATGTTCGTAAAGCCGCGCTTTGGCAGACGACGCTGGAGAGGCATCTGACCGCCCTCAAAACCCGGGCGGCTCGAATATCCCGAACGCGACTTTTGTCCTTTGTGACCGCGACCGGCGGTTTTGCCGAGTCCCGAACCAGGACCGCGGCCAACGCGCTTCTTTTTATGGGTTGATCCCGGTGCCGGATGTAAATTGTTTAGTGCTAAAGGCATAATCTTTTATTTGTAACTCCGTGTCAGTAGCCCGCACGTAAGTAAGGACTCATGCTTGCCACGGGAGCCCTTACCTGACGAAGGGCTACGGCCACTATTCCACAATTCTTAATAAATGCGGCACTTTCGCTACAACACCGCGAGTTGCCGGCGAATCGGGTCGCGAAATTACCTGATTGAGCTTGGTGATACCGAGGCTCTTAATAATGTTCTTCTGATTTTGCGCGTAACCGATCATGCTCCGGTAATACTGGATCTTGATCTCGCCGCCTTTTGTCTCTGCTTTCTTCGCCATTTAGGTCAAATCCTCAACTTGCTTTCCTCTGAGACGTGCAACCTCAAGCGGATCTTTCATTCTCGTCAGACCGTCGAATGTCGCTCGAATGACGTTGTGGGCATTGTTCGAGCCAAGTATTTTTGTTCTTACATTGTGCACGCCCAAGCTCTGCAAAATGGCACGCACAGCGCCTCCGGCAATAACGCCCGTTCCCTCGGCTGCCGGTTTTAACAGCACACGGCCCGCTCCGTACTCGCCGATGAGCTCGTGCGGCAATGTGCCGCCGATCAGCGGGACGCGGATCAAATTGTTTTTCGCCGCCTCGACCGCCTTCTTGATCGCGTTTGGCACCTCTTTGGCTTTGCCCGTGCCGAAACCGACATGTCCGGCCTCGTCACCAACGACGACCAGCGCCGCAAATGACATATTTTTGCCGCCCTTGACGACCTTGGTGACTCGGTTGATCGAGATCAGTTGATCCTTGAGGATCAGTCCGCTTGCTGAAATTTTCTGCTTAATCATCGCTCTTCTGCTTTTCTTCCTTTGCCGGTTTTGAATCCGCCTCGTGTTTATTAAGGCCCGCCTCGCGCGAAGCGTCGATCAAGGCTTTGACCCGGCCATGATAAACGTAACCGCCGCGGTCAAAGACGACACTCTCGATGCCTGCCTTTTTCGCACGTTCGGCGATCGCTTTACCGACGCCCTTTGCACCTTCGACATTGCCGCCGCTCTTGACCCCAAGCGCCTTTTCGGTCGTTGAGGCGCTCGCCAGTGTCTTGCCGTTTGCGTCGTCAATGATCTGAGCGTAAATGTGATTCACGCTGCGAAACACCGCTAATCGAGGCCTCGTGGCGGTGCCGCGAACCTTTTTACGGATCCGGCTATGAACGCCGTGGCGTATATCTGCTCTGCTTTTCTGTCCCATAAACTCAGTGAACAGTGAACAGTGAACAGTGAACTGTTGTTCACTATTAGTTGTTCACTATTAGTTATTTTCCGGTCTTGCCAGGTTTCAACCTATAATATTTGTCCGCGTAGCGCACGCCTTTACCTTTATAGGCGTCCGGTTTGCGCAGACGGTTCATCTCCGCCGCAACCTGCCCTAGCTTTTGCTTATCGATGCCGCTCAATGTGATGGTCGTCTGATACTGATTGATCGACGTCTTTGTATTGTCGCGTTCGGCCTTTGCTTCGATGCCGTCCGGCAACGGAAACTCGATCGGGTGCGAATAGCCGAGAGCAAACACGATCTTCTTGCCCTGAACCTCGGCCTTGTAACCGACGCCCACGATATCCATGTTTTTCGAGAATCCTTCGGTCACGCCAACAACTGCGTTGTTTGCAAGAGCTCGAGCAAGGCCATGAAACGCGGCCTTATCGTCGCCTGAGCGCTCGGCCGTAAGCGTTCCTTCATCCTGCTTAAAGCTAACGCCCGCCGGGATCGGCGTTTTGAGGGTGCCCTTGGGACCCTTTACTTCCATCTCCGAATCGTGGATCGTCACGGTCACGCCTGACGGTATCGCTATCGGTTTTTTTCCAACTCGTGACATAAATTCACCTTAATAAACTTCAGCCAATATTTCGCCGCCAACGTGCTCTTTACGTGCCTGACGGCCGCTCATCAAGCCCTTGGACGTAGAAACTATGTTCACGCCGTAGCCGCCGAGCACTTTCGGGATCTCTTCCGAGCCGACATATACGCGGCGTCCCGGTCGCGAAACGCGCGACAGGTGCGTGATAGACGACGTGCCTCGCGCATCGTAGCGAAGATTGACGCGGATCATGTATTTCACGCCCTCGCCCTTCGACTGGTAGCTGTTAATGTAGCCCTCTTCTTTCAAAATTCGGGCGACTTCCATCTTCAATTTTGAGCCCGGTATGTCAACACGCTGATGACCCGCTGCAATTGCATTGCGGATCCGCGTCAACATATCGGCTATTGGATCTGTCATTACTTACTTACTCCGTCAAAAAAACACTAATTACCAACTCGACTTAACGACGCCGGGGATCTGCCCCTCGAGAGCGAGGTCGCGAAGCGCGATACGCGAGACGCCAAACTTGCGAAGAAACCCGCGCGAGCGTCCCGTCTGCGAACATCGGTTACGCACTCGCGATGGTGAAGCGTCACGCGGCATCTTTTGCAGCTTGATCACCGCCGCATCGACTTCTTCCGGCGTCGACTTCGGATCATTGATGATCTTCTTTGCCGCAGCACGACGCTCAGCATAGAGTTTGACCTTCTCTTTGCGACCATTGTTATGAACTATTTTGCTTATCTTTGCCATAAACTCTAAAAGTTTCTAGTTTATTGTTTCTAGTTCCAAGTTTTTACTGATCTTAACTAAAAACCAGAAACTCGAAACTCGAAACTATTGCCGAAACGGCATGCCGAGCGCTTTAAGCAGCGAACGGGCCTCATCATCATTACGAGCGGTCGTGACGATCGAGATATTCATACCTCGCGTCTTATCGACCTTGTTAAAATCGATCTCCGGAAAAATCAACTGCTCGCGAACGCCAAGCGTGTAATTTCCGCGTCCATCAAAAGACTTACCCGAGACGCCACGAAAATCACGTACACGCGGCAGAGCGACCGAGATCAGGCGATCAAGAAACTCGTACATCCTCTCGCCGCGCAGCGTCACCATCGTTCCGATAGCCATGCCCTGACGCAGCTTAAATGCCGCGATCGACTTTTTAGCCTTTGTAATAACCGGCTTTTGCCCGGTTATCGCTTTTAACTCTTCAGTCGCAACATCGAGGATCTTTGCGTTTGCCGACGCCTCGCCCAAACCCATATTGACGATGACCTTCTCGACCTTGGGTATCGCCATGGGGTTTTTGATATCAAACTCTTTAGCAAGCGCCGGAGCAATATCTTTTTTGTATTTTTCTCTTAATCTAGCCATTATCTTAGTCTCGAGTTTCGAGTTCGAAGTTCCGATCAGCCAACTGATGGGGCGGAACTTTTAACTCGCGAACTATTTCTCTTTGTCATCCGTTTCGGTTTCGGCTTCGTCGTCACCCTTCTTCTTGTCCTCGCGTTTATAAGACGCGTTTTCGGGGATCTCTTTACCGCTTTTTGCGATACGAACCTTTTTACCCTCACGAACCTCGTACTTAACTCGCGTCGGATTGCCCGTTTCAGGATCGATCAGGGCGACGTTTGACACGCTCACCCACGCCTCCTGCTCTCTGATCCCGCCCTCGCGATTGAGCTGCGGCACGGGTTTCACGTGCTTCTTGACGATCATCGCGCCCTCAACCTTGACCTTTGAATTACGAGCATCGACGGCAATAACCTTGCCGCGATACGGCTGTCGAGCGCCTGTGCTGTCGTAGCGGTTGTATTCTTTACCGGCGATAAAGACCACCTGATCGCCGCGCTTAATTCTGCTGTTTGCTGGTTTACCCGTTCTCATTTCCTTAATTCGTAATCGGCTCTTATATAACTTCCGGCGCCAGGGACACGATCTTCATAAAGTTCTTTTCGCGAAGCTCACGAGCTACCGGACCAAATACGCGTGTCCCGACCGGAGTTCCGTCATCCTTGATCAAAACCGCGGCGTTCTCGTCAAAGCGGATATACGTCCCGTCTTTGCGCCGAACTTCCTTCTTTGTTCGAACGATCACCGCGTTATAGACTTTGCCCTTTTTCGCAGTTCCATCCGGCGAAGCTTCTTTTACGGTTACCTTGATCGTGTCGCCAAGCCGTGCGATCTTAGCCGTCGAACCGCCGACCGGCATTATCATCACAACGCGTTTCGCTCCTGAATTGTCTGCGACCGCTAACGAGGTCTGCATCTGAATCATAATCTTCTCCAGTTGTCGGCGGTCAGTGGCCGGTGGTCAGAAAGAACCTGTCTTTATTGACCACCGAGCACCGACCACTGATCACTACAACTCTGCTTTCTGAATAATCTCCACCACACGCCAGCGTTTTCTTGCCGATAACGGACGCGTCTCGACGATCCTCACTTTGTCGCCGATCTTGGCGCCCATCTCGTCGTGTGCCATAAACTTCTTGCGCTTCTTTATGTACTTGCGATAAACCGGATGCTTAACGAGGCGGTCGACGCGAACCGTGACCGTTTTGGTCATCTTGTCCGAAGCGACGATCCCGACGCGCTCCGCGCGTTTATGAACCTTCTTATCGCCGGCCGGATCCGCCATTTTATCGCCGGCCGGATAGGACAATTTCTCAGCCGATACATTCGACGCGTCGGCCTTCTCGGCTTCTTTCGGCTTTTCCTCGACAACAGCCTCAGCCGGCGTCTCAGTCACGGCTTCGGTCGTTTCAATTTCTTCTTTCTTAGTTGGCATTTTTATCTCTCAACGTTACGCTTCCGTTTGCGTAGCTTCGCCCTTCTTAGTATTGAGCAGGGTGTAGACACGCGCGAGCGTCTTTTTCTCGCGGCGAATATCCTTAACAACCTCGCCCATGCCGAGTTGCTTGCGAAACTTTAGCCGAAAAAGCGATTCCTTTAGCGCGTCGGCTTGATCTTTTAGTTCCTCGACGCTCATCGCAGTGAGCTGGTCGATCTGTTCTTTGCGTTTCATCTTCTAAACAATGCCTCCTTCGAGGTCGGCGCGCGAAACAAACTTTGTCTTGATCGGCAGCTTTTGCGCGGCCAACATGAACGCCTCTTTAGCCAAAGCCATATCGACGCCCTGAATCTCATACAAAACGCGTCCCGGTTTTACGACCGCAACCCAGTGATCCGGCGCTCCTTTGCCCGAGCCCATACGCGTTTCAGCCGGCTTCTTTGTGATCGGCTTATCAGGGAACATACGGATCCAGATCTTGCCGCCGCGCTTGACGTGACGTGTCATCGCGATACGAGCCGCCTCGATCTGACGGTCGGTGATCCAACCCGCTTCCAATGCTTTTAAGCCAAAGTCACCAAAGTCGAGTTTTTCGCCGCGCGTCGCTTTTCCGCGCATGCGGCCCTTCATCACTCGTCGGTGCTTGACCTTCTTAGGCATTAACATAACTTTCTCCAGTTGTCGGTGGTTAGTGGTCAGTGACCAGCAGAACCATCCGCCTTCTCAACTCACAAACTTTTTCTGACCACTGACCACAGGCCACCAGCCACTATCTTCGGTCGTCTCTCCTGGGTCGACGATCACGCATCGCCCCGCGCTCGACCTTTACTTCGTTCATCGGATCGGTCGTCGTTCCGCGTGCCATCGAAGCATTCGGATCGAGGATCTCACCGCGGTAGATCCATACTTTGACGCCGATGATCCCAAACGTCGTCAACGCCTCGGCAAATCCAAAATCAATATCCGCACGCAAGGTGTGCAGCGGCAGGCGTCCTTGCAGCGACCATTCGGTTCTCGCGATCTCGGCGCCATTCAGGCGGCCGGCGATCATCACCTTAATTCCCTGTGCACCAAAACGCTGCGATTCCTCCATCGTCTTTTTCATCGCACGGCGAAACGCAATGCGTTTCTCAAGCTGTTGGGCGATCTTCTCGGCCTGAAGCTGGGCGTTGAGCTCAGGGTGTTTGATCTCGAGTATGGAGATCATCACTTCGCGGCCCGTTTTTCGTGCAAGGTCCTCGCGAAGTTTATCGATCTCAGATCCCTTGCGACCGATGATTATACCCGGACGCGAGGTGTAGATCACGATCTTCAATCTTGCAGCCGCACGTTCGATATCGATGTGCGACACGCCGCCGCCGGCGAACTTCTTCTTGAGATCCCGCTTGAGCTGCAGATCTTCGGCGAGAAACTGGGCAAACTCATGTTTTGCGAACCAATGCGAGTGCCAGTCTTTGTTGTAACCGACTCTAAAGCCGTATGGATGAACTTTTTGTCCCATAAAATACCTTTACTGCCGCTCCAACTCCTCGTTGATGTCCTGTTGTTTTTCATCAGCCGGCTTCGTCTCGTTGAGTGCAGCCGTCGTCTGCGTCTCGACATTCTTAGCATCCGCAACTTCTGCATCAGCTTTAGCGGCCTCGAGGTCAGCCTTGACATCCGGAGTCTCAACTTTTTCGTGCGCAGTGTTGTCTACAATTTCTTCAACCGGCTTTACTTCGTCAGCCACCTTGGCTTCCTTCTTAGGTGCCGGAGCTTTTGCCTTTTTATCTTTTGCCTTGCCGCCGGTTTCAGCGCGCCGTGCCTTAGCTGCGTCGGCTTTCAGTTCCTTTTCAGTTTTTGGCTTATCATCGCTCGTAACCTCGATAGTGATATGGCAATAATGACGCTGCTCACGATACGCGCGTCCCTGCGGCGCCGGGCGCATACGGCTGCGATGTTTGTGCGGCCCCATATCGACAAAACAGGCCTTGACCCAAAGATCGTCGGGGTCGATCGCGATATTCTGCTGCTCAGCCTTAAAAGTGGCGTTAGCGATCGCCGAATTCAAACACTGTGCGATCGGCTGAGCGGCCCGCTTGTCTGTAAACTTCAGTATCGACAGAGCGCGTGAGACATTCACGCCCCGGATCAGATCGATCACGAGCCGCGTCTTTCGCGGGCTGCCTTTCAGATATTTTGTTTTTGCTACAGCTTCCATAATCTGTGAATCGTGAATCGTGAATCGTAAATAGTATCTATTCACGATTTACGATTCACTATTTACTTCCTTTTCGCCATCTTCTCCGCTTTCGTTCCCGGATGCCCCTTAAACAGCCGCGTCGGCGAAAACTCGCCGAGTTTGTGGCCGACCATGTTCTCTGTCACGAAAACCGGTATGTGTCGTTTGCCGTTGTGAACGCCGAATGTCAAACCAACCATGTCGGGTGTGATGGTCGAGCGCCGCGACCAGGTTTTGATCGCAGGCGGCTTTGGCCCACCATCCAAGATCCGACGCAGCGTCCTCTGGACGCTCAGATCGATAAACGGTCCTTTCTTCAATGAGCGTGGCATTATTTCCTTCTCCTATCTTTCACGATCATGTTGCTCGTGCGTTTATTGCGACGCGTTTTGTAGCCGCGTGTCGGCTGTCCCCAGGGCGTTACCGGATGGCGACCACCTGAAGTTTTACCTTCGCCGCCGCCGTGCGGGTGATCCACAGGATTCATCGCAACTCCGCGAACCTTCGGTCGCTTACCTTTCCAACGGTTGCGTCCGGCTTTTCCGAGCGAAACATTTTCGTGCTCGGTGTTCCCAACCTGCCCGACGGTCGCCATGCAGACAACCGGAACCTTCCGAACTTCACCCGAAGGCATGCGAAGCTGAGCAAAATCGCCCTCTTTTGCGACGATCTGCGCAAAACCACCGGCCGATCGCACCATCTGACCGCCCTTACCCGGGCGAAGCTCAATGTTATGAACCTCAGTGCCAAGCGGAATATTCTTGATCGGCAGAGCATTACCCGGCAGAATGTCCGCATCCTCGCCGCTTAGGATCGCAGTTCCTACTTTCAACCCGACCGGGGCGATAATGTACCGCTTTTCGCCGTCGAGATACGTGATCAACGCGATGTGCGCCGAACGGTTCGGATCGTACTCAAGCTGAGTGACCTTACCCGGAATGCCGGCTTTATCACGCTTAAAATCGATAATCCGGTAATGGCGCTTGTGGCCGCCGCCGCGACGACGGATCGTAATTCGCCCGTCGCTGTTGCGACCCGATATTCTCTTTTTAGCCTCGAGCAACGATTTCTCGGGTGTTGCTCCCGGCGTCAACTCGTCACGCGTCAGATAAGTCTGATACCGCCGTGCCGGTGATGTCGGTTTTAATCTCTTGATTCCCATATTCAATTTGGGATTTTGGATTTCGGATCTTGGATTTCAAATCCGCAATCCGCATTCCGCAATCCGCGTTCGTTAAATTGCTTCCGCGTAATCGACCATCGGCTCGCCTTTACGTAAGGTCACGTATGCCTTCTTGAAGGCCGCCTTGCGCCCCTCGATGCGGCCGCGTCGCTTGGTCTTGCCCTCATACTGCACGGTGCGCACCTGCGCGACCTTGACGTTGAAGATCTCTTCGACCGCGCTCTTGATCTCGGTCTTATTCGCTTTCGTATCGACCCGAAAGGTCAGTACCTGTCCGGCCTTTCGCGTCCCACTATCGTCGGACGAATCCTCTTTCAAGATCACGCTCTTCTCGGTGACGACAGGCGATTTCAAAATGTTCCAAACGTTTAACTTGCTCATTTATCGTCCGTCTCCTTGCCGATATCGAGAATGTCGCCCTCATCATCACCTGTCGCTTTTGTCGCAGGAGCTTTTCGCGGCTTTTTCTCAACCGTCTCGGCGGCGTCTTTTTTAGCTTCCGGCTCAGCCGCGCTCTTTGCTTTTGGGTTTTCAGCAGGCGCCGGTTTGCCTTCCTTTATGCCCTCGCGTTTCGGATCGAGCAGATCATTGAGCTCCTCAACGGCCGCTTTCGAGATCACGAGTTTTTCGTGATAGATGATGTCGTATATGTTAAGACCAAAGCTGTTTGTGACCTTTGTCTTCTCAACGTTACGCGACGAAAGCACAAGATTCGCGTTATCCAGACTGTCGATGATCAGCGTCTTTGTACGCGCCTTTTTATCGATCAAACCAAGGCTGCCCAGTGCACCGATGAACTCGCTCGTCTTCGGAGCCTTAAATCCAAGTTCATCGACAACGATCAGGTTCCCTTCGCGAAGACGTTCGGACAGTGCAGAACGCAAAGCTCCTCTACGCATCTTCTTTGGCATCTGATAGGACCAGTCGCGCGGCTGTGGGCCGTGGACGTTGCCGCCGCCTTTCCATAGCGGCGATCGAAGCGACGCGATGCGTGCTCGGCCCGTACCCTTCTGCTTCCAAAGCTTGCGGCCCGATCCGGAAACGTTTCCGCGAGTCTTCGTCGCAGAATTTCCGCTGCGCCCATTCGCGCGGTAATTCATAACCGCAGCGTGAATCAGCGATTCGTTCAGCTCGACGCCAAACACGGCATCCGACAGCGAAACTTCGCCGACCTCTTTATTCTTCAAATTGCGAACCTTTACGGTAGGCATAAATTCTCACTCCGTTCGAGACGGGAGTCGGGAGCCGCGAGTCAGGAGCAATTTTCTTTTCTCCCGTCTCTCGTCTCTTGTCTCGCGCCTAGCTCTTCTTAACTACCACCAAACTCCCATTAGCTCCCGGCACCGCGCCGCGAATCATCAAAAGATTGTTATCGATATCGACCTTTGCGACGGTCAAACCCTTGACGGTCACTCTCGCGTCGCCCATGTGACCCGACGATTTCGTCCCTTTAATTACACGCGACGGGTAAGCCGACTGGCCGATCGAACCCGGCTTGCGTACGTTCATCGAACCGTGTGACTCAGGCCCGCGTGAAAAGTTGTGACGCTTGATCGTGCCGGCAAAGCCACGTCCTTTCGATTTGCCGATGACTTCGATCTTGTCACCATCGGCAAAAATATCGGCTTTGATCTGATCGCCGACCGCGGCCTCAGGCTCCGCAGTAAGACGGATCTCTTTCAAAATACGCGTCGGCGGCAGGCCGCCACCGGTCTTTTCAAAGTGCCCCTGCAGCGGCTTTGAAACATTCTTCAAACGCACAGGTTTATCTTCGACGAGGCCGAGCTGTACGGCATTATAACCGTCGCGACCCGCAGCACTCTTTGTCTGAACGACAACGCATGGCCCCGCCTTTATGACGGTCACCGGCGTCACCGTGCCATCCTCGGCAAAGATCTGCGTCATGCCTAATTTTCTTCCAATGATCCCGCTTATCATACCTAAGTTTCCATCGTTACCGAGTTGCGAAAGTTGCGAAACAAACGTCGGAACTTCGTAACCGCTCGTAACATCCTAACTAGCTTTTTCCAAACGCCTTGATCTCAACATCAACCCCGGCCGGCAGATCAAGTTTCATCAACGCATCGACGGTCTCGGCAGTCGGATCGAGAATGTCCATCAGACGCTTGTGCGTCCTGATCTCGAACTGCTCGCGTGACTTTTTATCGACGTGAGGCGAACGCAATACCGTCCATTTATTCTTAATGGTCGGTAGAGGTATCGGCCCGGCGATCCTCGCACCCGTGCGTTTTGCCGTGTCAACGATCTCAGCGGTGGACTGGTCCAGTACGCGGTGATCGTAAGCCTTTAACTTGATGCGAATCTTTTCGTTCAACATAACTCGTTACTCCACGACCTCGGCGACGGTGCCGGCGCCGACTGTACGACCGCCCTCTCTGATTGCAAAGCGGAGGCCTTTTTCCATAGCGATCGGAGCGATCAGCTCGATCTCCATCTGGATGTTGTCGCCC
>JBJXFZ010000010.1:0-75222 GCA_046154245.1 Pyrinomonadaceae bacterium | reverse complement strand
GCGCGGGCTTCTGCATTTTTTTGATTACTCCTCGCCGTAACCTCGACCCGCAGGATAGCTGACCCGCGTACGTGCAAGGCGGGATTCGAGCGAAACGGCGGCATAGTTCATCGGCTGTGCTCCGCCGAATTGCCCCTGCACGAGCGACATATAGGTGTTTTGGAAGGAGCGAAAACGCGACACGCTGCCGCGCTGGTTAAAGATCACAAAGAGAAGTCGTCCGTTGCGAGTGTTGACCTCGCCGGCAAGCGAGCTGACGCCGCCGTCCGTGTTGCCGAGCGTACCGGTCTTGCCGACGAGACTGCCGCGCGAAAAATCTGTGTCAAACCTGCCTTCGAGTGTGCCCACGTCAACACCGGCGACCGGCATGATGTCCGAAAACGTCATGTTATATCGGCCAAGATCGCTTCGTAGAGCACGGAGCAGCTTCATCATTGCATTTGGAGTGACGCGATTGTACCCGAGGCCGCTTGAGGTCTGAAGCGAAAGTTCAGCGGGCGAGATGTTTGCGTTAAGGCGCACAAGCTGCGCGACCGCATAGGGTCCGCCAAGCATGTCGCCGAGACGCTCAGAGAGGAAATTGTTCGAGTAGCAAAGTGTCGCCTTCAGGATATCGCGCATCGGCGCCGATTCGTGCGTAAAGAGATGCCGCAGATTACTCGGAATAGGCTGGACGTAAACTGCGCCGGTGAAGGTTATGCCTGGAACGCCATTGACAATGCCCGATTGTCCCGAATTCGAAAGGTGATTGAGCCACGCTCGCGTCCCCGCTACGGGCCGCTTCGACGCGTCCATGGTCGTGATCAGCGACTGTGCCGACGCGAGATGCGAACCCGAATAGTTCATCGAAAAATTGTCCGTCACTATCAGATCGCCGGTCACGACGCGGATTCCGAGTTTGTTTAGCTCGTTCGCGATCGTCACCGCGTGCTGGTACGAGAACATCGGGTCGCGTCCGGACACGTACACGTTCCCAGTCAGCGTGCCGGTCGAACGATCTACGGTGCCGTCGGTGTAAACATTTGTAAGAAAACGAAATTCGGGGCCGAAGCTTTTCAGAACGGCGTAGGCGGTCGCGATCTTGACGTTGGATGCCGGATTAAAAGTAGATGCCGCGTTGGTCTCTACAACGACATTGCCGTCCATCGATTCGATTAGAACGCCCGAATAACCGGGAATCGGCACGTCAGCGAGTACCGGAAACAGAGTGCGAACCGCATTTGTCGGCGGTGCAGAGGTCAAAATTGCCGGCGTAGAGCTACCGGTCTTTTGAACCTTTGGCGTCGCGCTCGGCATAGCGCTTGCGGGCCGTTGAACAGCAATATCCTGCATGAGCGGCGGCCTTTCGCCTTGCGCGAACGCAGTTGTGCTAAAAAGCGTGAAAACGGCAATCCCGACAAGTCGGGACCAATTATCTCGTTTTAGCAACATATTCATTAGATTTTGTTGGGCTCTAAGCGTCGTGGAAGGCTTCTGCGGCACCAGAAAACAGGCCATATTCAATATAACATACCGGAGCGGGCAAAATTAACTACTTTTTGTCGTCCGGCGGCCTAATACCTCGTCTTTTTAGGCCGCACATTCGATGACTCGCGTCACTGAACCGATGCTCAGGTTATCAAATGCTGCTTATGATGGCAATAGAATATCTTTATGGCAAGCCTAGCCACAACGCGATCAAGTCCTTAAACGCAACTGTCCGGTCTTGAGTTTTGCTGATCAGGTGCAGTGATTGCGGTAGCCCTTACTAACGTGCGGGCTACGGACACGCACACCTGCCGACACTTGGCGCTATTCGACAAAATCGACCTTGACCTTGTGTTTGATAATGCCGGCTTTGTGGCCCTCGTCGAGAAGTTTCTTGACCGCTTTGCGGCCTCGCTCGCCATAGTCGAGCGTGAGGTCATTGACCCACATGGCGACGAACCGGTCGGCGAGTTCCGGCTGCATATCGCGGGCGAACTGCATCGCGTAGGCGAGTGCGTCTTCGCGGTTCTCCATCGAATAGACGATGCTGTCGTGAAGGTGCTTTGAAACCTCGCGCATCAGGTCTTTACCCAGATCGCGTCGAATCACGTTGCCACCCATCGGCAGCGGGAGACCGGTTTTCTCGTGCCACCATTCGCCGAGATCAAGCACCTTGTCGAGCCCGATCTGCTTGTAATAGAGCTGCCCTTCGTGGATCAATAAACCTGCGTCAACCTCGCCTTTTTGGACGGCGTCGATGATCTCGTCAAATGGCATGACAACGTGCGAGAAATCTTTGTTGTAGAGGCGAAGGGCTAGGTAAGCGCTCGTCAATTCGCCCGGAACGGCGATCTTCATCTCGCCGATCTCGCTCGCGTCGCGAGGTTCTTTTGAAACTACGATAGGTCCGTAGTTATCTCCGATCGACGCGCCGTGCGGCAGTAGCGCGTACTTATCGGCGACGTACGCATACGCGTGAAACGAGATCGCCGTGACGTCATAAACGCCTTTTTTAGCGTCATCGTTTAGCGACTGAATATCCTTGAGCGTGTGCTCGAACTTGATTCCTTCGGTCGTGAGTTTGCCTGTCGCAAGCCCGTAGAACATGAACGCGTCGTCCGAGTCGGGCGAGTGTGCAACGGTGATAGTGCGTATTCCGGGAGTCTCTTTTGCCTTGGCTGCCATAATTATTTTGGAAGTGAACAGTAAATCCTTGTGTCGTAGATGATCTCTATTTTACCGTTTCGAGCGTGTTTGGCAAACAGCTCGGCAAGCTCGTCGCTTAGTTTAGTGGCAATCGCGTCCGTCTCACCCGGCATGTAAGATGCCGAAAACATGCGGCCCTTTAGCCCCTCAAAGTCGTGTGTTTGGGCGTTTTCAAAGACTGCCGACCCATGGTCGGTCTGGAAAAACTCGCCGAGTTTCAGCGCATCGACGTTCTCGTGCCGCACCTTTGTGTAATCAGTTGCGTACCTCAGCAAGAGATGTTCGTATTCGATGAGAAACGGCGTCGTGTCGAGTTGGCGCTCGTTCCAGATAAGCACGACCCGGCCGCCCGGCTTTAGTATTCGGTTGAATTCGGGTCGCGTCTTCTCGGCCCCAAACCAGTGAAACGCCTGCGCCGCCACGATCATGTCAACCGACGCGTCGGGAAGCGTAGTATTCTCAGACGTGCCGTCGACGACCGAAAAATTCTCGAATTCGCCAAGAATCTCGCCTGCCGCCGCCCGCATAGCCTCGTTTGGCTCCACGCCGATCACGCGGTTGCCGTTCTCCAAAAAGGAGCGCGACGACTGGCCGGGGCCGCAGCCGACGTCAGCGATTATCGATTCCCGCGTTAGGCCGCAATTCTCCGCAAGATGCTCAATTACCGCGTGCGGATACCCCGGACGGTACTTGACGTAATTGGCTACGCGGTTTGAAAATCGTTCTATCGTATCATTCATCGCGACAGCTAGATTCAAACAGGATGCACAGGATATGCAGGATAGAAGCGGCAACATGAATCCTGGTTATCCTGTCTATCCTGTTTTGATTATTCCTTTATCTCCTCGCCCGTCCACTGCGACTTTGTCGAGTGCGGAATATCGAACTGATCGAGTATGCGAAAGCACAGATGTTCGACCAGGTCATCGATCGTCTTTGGACGGTGGTAAAAGCCCGGACTTGCGGGCAAAACCCGCGCTCCGGCTCGCGTGAGCCGCAGCATGTTCTCTAGGTGGATCGCGTTGTACGGCGTTTCGCGCGGCACGACGACGAGTTTGCGGCCTTCTTTTAGGCAAACGTCTGCGGCACGGTGAATCAAATTTGTCCCGGCGCCGCTCGCGATCGCACCGAGCGTCGCCATCGAGCAAGGCACGATTATCATTCCGGCCTGTTTGTTCGAGCCCGACGAAGGCTTGGCCGCCAGGTTATCGAGCCGCCACACGCGAACCAACTTTGACGACGCATCGAGCCCGAGCCAGTCGTTTACCTTCGCGACATCGGCGTCCTTGAGATTTACACCGAGCTCGACCTGGGCAACGGTGGCCGCCGTGCCCGACATTATTAGATTTATCGTCTCGACTACACCGCTCGCCGCCAGAAGCTGCAGCGTGCGTTGAGCATAGATCGTGCCCGAGGCACCGGTGATCGCAACAGTTAACTCCATGAATACAGAATTCTATCTTTTCGCGAATAAGTTTGCGAGGTATTGCGGAATACAAACATGCATCCTATAAATGAAATACAATATCGTATGCGTAAAATCAGACTGATAATCATTCTCTGCCTTGGCCTCTGCCCGGCAATCGCGCTCTGTCAAACTACCGGAAAGCCGCCGGTTATCATAATTCCGGGCATTTCGGGAAGCGAGTTGGTCGATCCGAAAACTAAGGCAAAGGCATGGTTTAGCATCAAGCGCTACAAGGCCGACGATCTGCGTCTGCCGATGACCTCGGCCTCACTCGCGAGAAACCGCGACACGCTAAAGGTCGGCGACATCATTCGCGAGGTCGAGCTGCCGGTATTGCCGGATGTCGAAGTCTATAAGAATTTACTCGAAGCCTTAAAGGCACGCGGCTATACAGAGGCGACCTGGGACAAACCGCAGGCGTCCGACGTCTTTTATGTTTTCCCTTACGACTGGCGGCGCGACAACGTCGAAACGGCACATCTTCTGATTCGAAAAATTACCGGGGCCAAGGCAAAACTGCGAAAGCCGCAGCTAAAATTCGATATCATCGCACACTCGATGGGTGGTCTGGTCGCGCGCTACGCGGCGATGTACGGACTCGCCCAGCCACCCGCCGCGAATCCGAGACCTAACTGGAGCGGGGCGGCTCATATCAATAAACTCATGATGTTCGGCACGCCGAACGAGGGCAGCTTTTCGGCATTCGAAACGCTGGTCAAGGGCTATCCGATAATCGCCGAGCGTAATCTGCCCTTCGTCGACGACCTCAGGCCGGAAGATGTTTTCAGCACCCCGGCAGTGTTTCAGCTCCTGCCGCACAACGGTACCGCAAAGTTCCTCGACGGCGATCTTAAGCCCATAACCATTGATATCTATGACCCCACTAACTGGATCAAATATGGTTGGGCTCCGCTCGCCGATCCTAAATTTTTGAGCAAGCTGAGAGATGCTGCCGCTCTGGCACGCTCGAACAAAAAGGTTAAGCCCGAGCGACCAAAACCTGATGCTCCGCTGGACGACCGTATCCTCGCGAATACGACGTCGGCGCAGGTCAGAGCGTATCTCGCGACTGCGTTAAGGCGGGCTAAGCTTTTTCACGCCGCCGTCGACGCCCAGTCTGAAAAGATCCCTGTTCAACTTTTTGCGTATGGCGGGAACTGCAAGCCGACGCTCAGCGCGGTCGTATTGGTCCGAAATGACAAAAAGGACGAATGGGAGACGCTTTTTGAACCCCGCTCAATAAAGAACAACGGAGGCAGCGAGACAAAAAAAGAACAGGTTCAGGCAGTAATGTTCGCTCCGGGTGACGGTCGCGTGACGCAGAATTCGCTCCTCGCTGATTCGGCGATCAATAAGATATACACTCCTACCGCTTCATTCATGGCTTGCGGCTCGCACACAAAGCTGTTCTTGGAAAAACCCATTCAAGACAGTTTTTTAAGCGCGTTGATCGTAGAGAGAAAAGAACAGCCGTAACGAGGCGTTAAGGATGTATCAGAACATAAAGCCGGTCGGCCCAGTCGGAGCGGGAGTTTTTCAAGATCTCGTATTGCACCTGCGCCATGTCGCGATTGCCGATTTTGAGATAAGCTCGGCCAAGATTGTAACGAGCTTTTTCGAGGTTCGGGTCGTAGCCTAGCGCGGCATTGAAAGCCTCGATGCTGTCGTCAGCTTTACCGGTTTCGAGCAGACTCTCGCCAAGATAATTGTAGGTCCTCGCGTCGGGGCGATATGCCTTGAGCGAATCGAATGCGGCGGCCGAGTCGGCAAATCGCCGTTGTTTGAAGAGAGCCAGGCCGAGCCGTTCGATAGAATTGGCGTGATCGGGCTTCAGCGCTATCGCGCGACGATAGGCAAGGATCTCTTCGTCCGTGCGGTTCATCTTGCCGAACGTAAGCCCGAGCGAATATTGGATCTCCGCATTGTCGTCATCGAGCCTGATGGCCTGCTTGTAAGCATCGACCGCCTCTTTATACTGGCCAAGTGCGTAACTCGACGTCCCAATATTGACAAAGACGGGAGCCCATTCAGGACGAAGTTTCGCGGCCTGTCTCGATGCTTTTAGCGCTTCGTTGTGACGGCCGAGCACGCCGTAGCAATAGCCTGTTTGATACCACGCCTCGGCGTAGTTCGCGTCCGCCTCGACCGCCCTTTCAAAAAACGGAATGGCTCGCGCATAGTCGTCTCGCGACATTTGGGCGAGACCCTGTAGATAAAGCCGCTCAGCGGATGAGCGTTTGTTTTTTTGTGTTTCGGCCGAGAGCGACGAGAACGTCTGTACCTCGTTGATCTTTAGCTGCGAAATGCGCTCGGCGGGAACGGCGAAATTCAGATTCTGACCTTCAGCGGCCTGGAGCGTCGCGACGCCGATCACCTGGCCGGCCATGTTAACCACCGGCGAACCTGACGAGCCTGGCGAGATCGACGCCGTGATCTGGATGATCTTGCCATAGCCCGAGATCTCACGAACCGCCGAGACGATACCATTTGAAACTGAGCCCTCGAGGCCAAAAGGGTTACCGATGACGACGATCGATTCTCCCTCCTGCGGGGCGGAGCGAACGAGCGGCAGTGGCGGAGCGAGCCCACGTGGCACGTCGACCGCGAGCAGCGCGAGATCAGCTTCGCCATCAACGGCCAACACACCGCGGACCGTAAACTTTTTGCCGTCAAGCAGATGGATCTCGACGCGCGTCGAGCGTTCGATCACATGGCGGTTTGTTATCACCCGATCCGCCGCAACAAAAAACCCGCTGCCACGCGCGATCGTGTTCCCTTTGTTATCAAATGTTTCGATCGCAACCGCCGACGGCTTGATGCGTTTAACCAGTTCGGGCAAGAAATCCTGCGCTGCAAGATTGCCCGCGAAACACACGAAACATGCGAAAAGAGAAAAAGGTTTTGCAAAATTACGGGTCATCGTTTTGCAATTGATCGGTCCAGTCAAATTATAGCTTAATCAGATGTATGAACAATGTGGAAGTCTAGACAAAACTTTGCGTCCTTCGCGTCTTGGCGTGAAATCATCCCACGCAAAGCCGCAAAGAACGCAAAAGGAAAAAGGTCAGATTGGTTATTTTACAAAGCCGTTGCCGTCCAGCGCCGTGTAAACATCGGTTGAATAGAGACCGAGCCATTTGTCCGAATCCGGCGTTTTGAACAGAACCTCGTAGACTTGCGCGTTGAATGCGTCGAGACTTAGGGGACGACGCTGGTTGAGCCACTCGTAGAGTTTCGTGTGAAACAGAAAATCGTTTCGCGTCGTGTCGAGAGCGACGAAATTGTCGAGCTTTGCGAAAAGGCCGGCAAACTCGGCTTGCGTGAGACCGGTGTTGCGGTTTTGGCGGCGAATAAACGCATTCGACGCCGCATCTATCCCTGACGTTGGTGAATAGACGACCGCAAGTTTGTTCCACGCCTCAAAGTTAATCTGCGGCTCAAATCGTGAAAAATCGTCATACACACGGAGCAGCGAAACTTCATCGACAACTATTGCCTTTGATGTTGCACGTTCCATTACGGCGAGAGCGGCAGTCGTGTTTTTCGGTTCGGTAAACGTCACTTCTGCGCTTTGCACCGCGCTATCACGATCTTTTCGGATCGCGTCAAAATTTTCCTTGCGAAACGCGAGTAGCGACTTTTGCTTCTCGATTGGCGACAACTTGGCGGTCACATTCAATATGGCCCGAGACCGTTTTAGATAGCTCAAAAACGCGTTTGGGCTGTAAAGTCCGGCCAGAGCGTCGATGATCTGTCCGTCACTATCGATGATGTAGTGAATACTGTTGCCGGTGATCGTGCGTTCGATCTTGCGACCGTCGCCAAAGTCGATCGTGATGCGCGGAGCGGGGCGAACAGACTGCCAATGCAAAACGTAATTGTCGCGAAGATATTTTGAGACTTCGCTGTTTGAGTATAGAAGAGCTCGAAACAGGCGGCTATTGGCGCACGAAAATTCTTCGTTCAGGTTACCGAGCAGGCGCAGCGTGAGGATCGGCTTGTTCTTCTGCTTTGCGATGCGTTTTGCCTGGTCTATATCTGTGTACCAGTAAAGGTGTGCCGCGTATGCATCCTTTTGCATCGCAACGGTGTCGAGCGCGTTAGCGATACTTTTCCACTCATCGGTTGCATCTCCCGTTTTGGCAAATTCCTCGATCTCGGTCGCGTACTTTACAAACAGGGCGTCGAGGCCGACTTGTCCCATGCTGCGAAGTTCGCGAATCGCCGTCATCGCCGCGGAATGATCTTCGGACGCGGCCTGGGTGCTCAGCTCTCCGACAGATCGCGTCGCCGCTAATCCTGTCAATGTAAAAACAAACATCGCTGCGGCTGTCAATAAATAGTTGATTCTCATAAATTTTTCCTCGCTTTTTTTTGTCTGAACGCTTGTCATTTGAGTAATTGCACATAAATTTCGTTGTCCCAGCAAAAAGTTGCAAAAGCCCGCGCGTGAGCAAGGGCGATACACTCAACTCAAAATTACCCGCTCAACCCGCGAGGATGGAATTAGTTTTACGGTTCTCTTGCGCCCTTGCTCACGCGCGCGGGCTTCTGCATATCGTGGGCAGGCGTTAAAATAAAATTATGAAAATCGCACTCGCCGCCGATCACGCCGGATTTGACGAAAAAGAGAAGATCAAAAAAACGCTCGACGAACTCGGAGTCGAATACGCCGATATGGGCACAAATTCGTCTGAGTCGGTCGATTATCCCGATTTTGCACGCAAGGTAGGCGAAGCCGTTGCAAAAGGCGACGTCGATCAGGGAATGCTATTTTGTGGCTCGGGTACAGGAATGGCGATCTCCGCAAATAAAGTTCATGGCGTTCGCGCTGCCGTCGCGTGGAACGAAGAAATTGCCCGACTTGCACGCGAGCATAACAACGCAAACGTCCTTGCTCTTCCGGCGCGCTTTACGTCCTCGGATGAGATGGACAAGATAGTTCGTGCGTGGTTCGCCGCCGACTTTGAAGGCGGCCGCCATGAGCGCCGCGTTGAAAAGATTGAAAATTAGTTAAGCCCGTGCTTCATCAACTTTATTTTCCAGACTTCCCACTCAGCCAGTTCGTGGAGGCCTTTGTCTTTTTCGAGGGTGTGTACCACGAGCACAAAGTCGACCGATTTCTACCGAACGGCGATGTCGAGATACTCATAGATTTTCACGACACGCCGCAGTACATCTACGACAACGACACATTAAAAGAGATACAGGCGTGCCACCACGTTTGGGCCTCGGGCCTCAGGACCGAGCCGATCACGATACCGTCGGGCAGCGGGTCGTCGATGATGGTGATCGCTTTTAAGAAAGGGATGGCCGCGCCGTTTTTTCCATTCCCAATGGATGAGATACGTGACAGCGTCGTCGACGCGGGCATTGTGTGGGGAATGGACTTCGCGTATTTGCGTGAGCGTCTGCTGGCGACAAAGGACATTGACGCGCGATTTCGTATGGCTGAGGATTTTCTGCTAAAGAAATTTCGCTCTAAACTCGAACTCGATCCATGCATTGCGTATGCGATCGACGAGATGACGACGCGCCTCGACGGACTGAGCATCGCGCGAATGAATGCCAAGATAGGCTATTCACAAAAGCACTTTACCGATCTGTTTCGCCGCGCCGTCGGCGTGACGCCAAAAGCGTACTCGAAGATCGTACGCTTTCAAAAGGCCCTAGAAATCATAGCCGCAACGACCTCGATCGAGTGGGACCTGATCGCACAGGACTGCGGTTTTTACGACCAGTCGCACTTCATAAACGATTTCAAACACTTCTCGGGTTTTACGCCCGACGAGTACGCCAAAATTCACACAAATTATCAGAATTACATCCCGGTAGGCTAGGTAAATTTTTTCCAATACGACTTTGGGTGGATAGGTTATCCTCATCACGCTATGGAAAACTTTTATATTAATCACATCGCTGTCCTCGTATGCGCCGTGATGAGTCTTGTCATCGGTGCCGTTTGGTGGTCGCCGCTCATGTTCGCACGGAGCTGGCAAAAGGAAGTTGGTTTGAGCGACGAACAATTAAAACAAATGAACCCGGCTAAGACATTCGGCCTGACGTTCGTGTTGGCTTATCTTTCGTCGTACAATCTCGCGTTCTTTCTGGGTGCTCCGGGCACAAACTGGCAATGGGGTGTCGCGGCCGGTCTGCTTGCCGCCGTTTGGGCAATCGCGATGTACGTGATCATCAGCCTCTTTGAACAGCGTTCGTTGAAACACATTTTGATAAACTGCGGTTATATTGCAGTTTACTTTGCGGTTATCGGGTTCATACTTGGAATTTGGAGGTAGCTCCGCGTTCGTAGCCCGCACGTAAGTAAGGGCTCTTGTTGGCAAAGGCAGCCCTGACTCACGTGCGGGCGACTGACACTCGGGGATCGTATGGCACAGAAAACATCAGGTGAATTTGAGAAAGAATTTATGGATGGTCTCAAGCGCGAGACCGGCAAGGACCTCGCCGCTTGGCTGAAAGTAGTTGACGGTTGCGGCACTAAGAAGCGCGCCGACGTCATCGCGTGGCTAAAGAGCGAGCATAAATTCAACCACATGCAGGCTTCCCTGCTGGCTGGTATCCATGCGAATGGCGGCAAGCCGGTTTATCAAAGCACGGATAATCTGCTCGATGCACAGTTTGCAAAGAACGAAGATATGCGCACCCTGTATGACGCGTTTGTCGGGTTTGTCGCAAAGAATTTTCCGTCAGCGACGATCTTGCCGAAGAAAACTTATGTCTCGGTACTCGAGAATCGCGAATTCGGCGCAGTAAATGTTAAGAAAGGAGAGTTGCGCATCGGCCTCGATCTTGGGCCGCGGGCATTTGATAGTAAAGTCGAGAAGGCAAAGCTGACCGGTCCGATGCCGCGTATTTCGCATATGGTGGTCGTTAAAGAAGCGGCTCAACTCGACGGCGATCTTGTAGACCTGCTAAAGCAATCGCACGGGAGATGTCATTAAGTCATCTTTACTCTCTTCGCGGCTTTGCGGGAACTCTTTTTCTCACGCAAAGTCGCCAAGATCGCGAAAGAAGAACGGCTACTTCAATGCCTTTCGCAAAAATGCGACGAGCGGATACATCTCTTTGGTGAGTTTCACGAGTTGTTTCGGAAAATCGGCTGAGACGAGCGACTTGTCGTCTTTGAGTTCAGTAAAAGCCATGAATTCTTTCAGCTTGAGATATTTGATAGCTTTGTGATCGGGATCGAAGCCCTTTGGCGCCGACTTTAACGAATCGCCGCTGAGATCGCCAAAAGCATCTTGAAAACTTTTCTTCGCGAATATCTTGAAGAAGTCTGCCGTGTTCTTTGCAATCGCGTTGCGTATCTTGAGACATTCGCCGCCGTCGGGCATATGCTTACCGCCTGCGACAAAGCTGGCTCCGGGTTGTAGGTGAAAATAGTATCCGGGCTGCATCGACTTGCGACCGCCCGGCGCGATATAGGCGCCGAGGTTGATCTTGTACGGACTCTTGTCCTTTGAAAATCGAACATCGCGATAGATGCGGAAAACACATGCTTTTGGGTCGAGATCGGCCACTTCCGAATCGAATTTACAGATCTCGCCAATCAGATAACCGGCGAACGCGGTCATATTGTCCTGTGCCGCGTCGAACGCGCCTTTGTGTGCCTGAAACCAATCGCGGTTGTTGTTCTTTGCTAGTTTCTTTAGGAAATCGAGTGTTTCTTTTGCGATCATAATTAGGATTGTCCTGTTGATGATATCCCTTACTCACGTGCGGGCTACTGATGCGAGTGTTTCTTTCGCGATCATAATCGCGTATATTATCACGAATCTAAAATCACTATGAAAACTCTAGCCACACTGATTCTTCTGCTGTCGATCTCGACCGTCGCGGCGCAGTACAAGATCGCCTACAACGTTCTGCAAGATCAGAAAGCAGACGACTACGAAGTGTACGTGATGAACGCCGATGGCTCTGACCCGAAGAATGTTACCAATCACAAGGACGTTGCGTGGACATATTATTCACTGCCGGGCAAGCTGCTCTTTATCAGTGATCGCGGCGCGTGCCGGCGGTGTTATTTTCTATATTCGGCAGACGTCGACGGCAGCAACGTCAGAAAGGCGAGCAACCTTCAGCTCGAAGATTCGTGGATGGGCAGCCGCAATAAAGGTAAGGAGCTCGTCGTCGCGGGACGTGTCGATACGCGAGTTCGTTATCAACTTTTTACAATCGACGTCGCTACGGGACGCTACCGCCAATTAACAAACGAACCTGCCGCTGCATTTCGCGACCCGACGTTTTCGCCCGACGGAAAGCAAATCGTATACGTTTACAAAAAGAATCGCACCGATCGCAGCGCAATTGAGGAAATGTACATCATGAACTCGGACGGCAGCAATCGCCGCAAGCTGACGACGTATCCGGCAACCGATCCGCTCGCAAAAGATTTCGGCTACAAAGTCGGCCCGCCGCACTGGAACGCGAAATACAAATTCATAAGCTATCAGTCTAATCAGGACGGCAAACAATCGATCTACGCGGTTACGCCCGATGGCAAAAAGCAGTGGAAGTTAACTGAGTCGAAACTTGATGAAGGGTGGCACGACTGGTCGCCGGACGGCGAATGGCTGACGTTCGACAGCCGCGACCCCGCCAGCGGGCGCCACGATATTTACATGATGAACTACCGCACGAAGGAGACCAAAAAACTCACCGGCGACAGCCCGATGAAGTTTCACCAATCGCCGGTTTTCGTGACGACGCGCTAAGCCTTAGGCCTAAGGATAAAAGCGACGGCTATAGCCATAAGCAGCGTGGTAATCGCATCCAACACGATCTGTTTTGCGACAAGCATGCCCGGCAGCGGCTGCACCGCGTAGTAAACAAGGTACAGCGGAACGGTGATAAGCAGCGCCATCGCGACGCCAAAGCGGATGCCCTGCGGCAGCCACGGCGAATCGTTCACGCCGACGCGATAGACCCATGCGAACGCGAACCCCTTGATCAGGTGCGAGGCGATCATAAACGGCAGATAGCCCATGGCATCGGTCTCGGAGCGCATCATCGGTCCCAATGCCGCATAGTCGCCGCTGAGAACGCCGCCGTGAAACACCATTCCGGCGACCATAGAAATCACAAAGCCGACGACGCCGGCGATAATTAATTTTGTCATCTTTATCCTCCATGAGCCGCTTTTGCGCGCTCGTTTAGCTCCTCGGACGTGAGATCTTCTTTGTGAGTGGCAAATCCCCAAAGGTGTCCAAACGGATCTTTAAAGTGACCCGAGCGGTCGCCGTAGAATTGATCCGCGACAGGTTTTAGAACTTCGAGACCTTCTTCAACGGCCTTTGCGGCAAAAGCATCAACATCCTCAACATAAATGTAGAGGCTCACTGGCGAACCGCCGATCGTTTCGGGGCTCTGCGCCATCGGCGGGAATTCGTCCGCGAGCATTATGATCGCGTTGCTGATCTTTATTTCAGCATGGCCGATCATGCCGCCGCCGCCTATGCGAAATAGCTCTTCGGCACCAAACGCGCGTTTGTAAAAATCAATAGCCGCCTCGGCATTCTTGCAGATCAGATACGGCGTAACTCCCTCATAACCCTCAGGTATCGGTTTTACTGACATAACGGATTCTCCTTTTTATTTTGTTCAAACATACTCCAAAAACCTGGCTTTGCAAAGCGAAACACGATAGCCACGAACGTATGAACATTGTGGGCAAGCGTTCGTGCATTCGTGGCTTATTGGTTTCCGCCGCCGGCGAAGTTAAGGCTGTCTGTAAATCGCTCCGTTTTTCATGACGAAGATCGTGCTCTCCATTAGCTTGATGTCCTTTAACGGATCACCGCTGACGGCGACTATGTCGGCGATCTTGCCATTCTCGAGCGAGCCGAGGGTGGCGTCGAGGCCGGTTAATTTTGCGGCGTTCATCGTTCCTGCGACGATCGCGTCCATCTCACGCATTCCGCCCCAATTTACCATCAGCCAAAATTCGTGGCCGTTCGTGCCGTGCGGGATCACACCCGAGTCTGTGCCGAGAGCGATAGGCACTCGGTTTGCGATGGCGATCTTGATCGCGTTGCGCATAGCGGCGGCGGCGAGCAAAGCTTTTGTCTTACGATTACCTTTTAGAAAATCGTTCTGCGCGAGTTTTTCGACCGCCTCGCCGGCCATCAAGGTCGGCACGAGGAATGTTCCCTTCTGAGCCATCAGCTTTGCTCCTTCTTCGTCGAGGAACGAACCGTGCTCGATCGACGAGACGCCGGCCCGTACCGCGATCTTGATGCCCTCGGTTCCGTGCGCGTGAGCGGCGACTTTTCGATTGAGCTTACTTGCCTCATCGACCATCGCTTTTAGCTCCTCGAATGTGTATTGCGTCGTGCCGACGGTTGCCGTGCCCTCGCTCAGCACACCTGCCGTCGCACAAGTTTTTATCCAGTCGGCGCCGTATTTGACCTGATAACGCACTGAGGCGCGAACTTCTTCGGCTCCGTTTGCGATGCCGTTTTGAATGTTGCCGTCGAACAAGCCCGGCTTGTAACCGTTCTCGTCGCAATGCCCGCCGGTGATGCCAAGACTGTGGCCGGCGCCCAAAATTCGCGGCCCCGGGACAAATCCGTCGTTGATCGCCTTACGCAAAGCAAGGTCGGCAAAATTGTCCGCGCCTAGATTACGAATTGTCGTAAAGCCCGCCATTAAGGTCTTTCGCGCATTCTCGACCGACAAGATCGCGCCGAACGAATCGTAGTCTCGTGCGCCCGAACTTTCCCGTTCGGGGTCACCAAGCGTTCGGCCGACGATGTGCGTGTGCAGATCGAAAAAGCCCGGCATTAGCGTCGCGTCGCCGAGATCGATTGTGCGCGAACCCGCCGGAATAGTGATGCTTGCGAGCGAGCCGACGGCCATGATCTTGTCATCGCTAACGACGACAACGCCATTTCTTATCGGCGCTCCGCCGCGACCGTCGATGATCTGCGCCGCCTTAATGACGACGACGCCGCTTCCCTTGCGCTCGCCAGGGGCGCCGAGTTGACCAAAAGTTTCTACCGCAAACGCGGCCAAAGTAACCAGCAGAATGAACGCTCGAAGCTTCAAGATCATAGATTCTCCAAATTTTTAATATCGTGATTATAGGCGCTTGTCGCACAATGCGACAAACACACTTTTGGTTATACAGTCAGTTAAGAGCGACTGATCCATCACCTGTAGACTCGGAAATTTGCCCACGGTTAATTTTCTCTTGAATCCATCCTGCTCTTCTGCAATACTTTTAGCGATCTTCCAAATATGAAAGTCTTAGTACTTACTTTGGTTCTTTTTCCATTTCTTTTTCCGTCGGCCTGGACGGTGATAAATGTGAAAGCACAGGGTGGGGCTCTATTTACCGTCAATCATGCTGGCGATACGAATGACGCAAATGTCGGCGATGGCGTTTGCGCCGATTCGACCGGGAAATGCACCCTGCGGGCGGCAATTCAGGAAGCAAATAACGATAACTATCTGGACGGAATAAATTTTGCTCTTCCGCTCCTTTCGACCATTGAGCTAACACTCGGTGAATTGAACGTAGCGTCGAAGACACGCGTTGTCGGTCCTGGCGCAAGAAATCTAACTATTCAGCGCAGTACAGCGGCGGCAACGCCGAATTTTCGCGTTTTCAATTTGGATGAAGATATAGTGCTTCGTGGACTGACAATCAAGAACGGTAACGTTCCTGATGGCGATGGCGGCGGCATTCGTGTCAGACCGGGCAGCATTGTTACTCTGAGCGACATAGTTGTTACCGGGAACTCGGCAAATCGTGGTGGGGGCATTTTTAATTCGGGCGGGCTCACTCTCAGGCGCTCGCTGGTGAATGCGAACACTGCAGTTACCAATGGAGATATTAATGGCTCGGGCGGAGGTTTGTTCAATGACGAACCCTTTGGGTCAGCGGACGTCGTCAATTCAACAATGACCGAAAACACCGCGATTGCCGGTGGTTCCATATATAACCGTGGACGAGGTTTATTTCTCATCAATGCTACGATCAGTCACAACAATGCCGTGAATTTCGGATGTAGTGTCGTCAACGCTGCGAATGGGACTGCGACTTTTCTCAATACGATCGTCGGAATGGACAATTCATTGACGATCAGCTCGCTCTCGGGCGCGTTTAATTCGCTTGGCAACAACCTGATCACAGACGCACGCAACAGTACCGGTTTTGCTCACGGTGTAAACAACGACCAGGTGAGCAATAACAACGCAATTAACCCGCTTCTCGGCAACCTAATCGACAACGGCGGGCAAACCGATACGCGCGCCTTGCTCGATGGAAGCCCCGCCATAAATACGGGTAACAATTGCGTATATTACGGCAACTGTCCGCAACCGATTCCCCCAGACTATTATCTGACCAGCGACCAGCGGATAAACCGGCTCCGGCTCGGTGGCAATGCGGTTGACGTGGGTGCTTATGAGTATCAAACGTTTGCAGTTAGCGGTAGCTTCACGTTTGGTGTTTTCACTACTAGTAACAGGTCTGGCGGCACGTTAGTAATTCTTACCAAGGCAAGCACGAACGAAAAACGAGCCCGGATCACCAACCCTTTCGGTAATTTTAGCTTTAACGATCTCGCGTTTGGAGAGGTGTACTTCTTAGAACGAAAACCAAAGCGAATTGGTCAACTGACTGGATTGGGAGTCTTCGCATTTGATGGCCCGCCGCCAGGTCCACAAACCGCTTTTACGCTCGAACGAGACGGCATGAAGATTATTGTTGAAAAGTAATCCTGAGTTCCGGCGAAGATCGAAAGTCGCGGCCTAAGCAGCGTTTTCCTGAAGCAAGTAATACAGAATAGATGAACATCGAACAACTGCGAAAATACTGCTTATCGTTTACCGGCGCGACTGAGGACATCAAGTGGAAGAAAGATCTCTGCTTTTGCGTCGGGGCGAAGATGTTCTGCGTAACCTGCATCGATCCGGCAATCAGCACTCAGTTTTCTTTTAAGTGCACCCCTGAAAAGTTTGCTGAGCTAACCGAGATAGACGGCATCATCCCGGCACCCTACGCCGCAAGATATCATTGGGTCGCGATCCAGAAGCACGACGCCCTGCCGCCCGTGGAAATAAAAAAACTGATCGCCGACTCCTATAAACTCGTTTTTGACAAACTGCCAGGAAAAGTCAAAAAAACGATTCCCTAAAAGACACTCTGGTCTCGCCGTATTAGTCCCCATCCGTAAGAAAATTACCGCATTGCCGCAAATAACCAGATCGTTGACCGTTCAGTTTTTTAAAGGGCACCCGAGTCGATCGGGTCAGGGTTGACCAGATGAAAGCTGTGAACATTGTTTCTTCGATCTTAGCAACAGTGATGTTGGTAGGAATCGCGTTAGGACAAGCCGGTTCGGACGACGGCTTTGCGATCTTTTTGTTGCCGAAAAAGGACAACCTCAAAAACAGCCGGGGCGATTCAAGCACTTATTCCCTCGATGAGATCAAGGTGAAAGGAGAGCCCTTTATCGATCAGGACGATATTCGTTATTACAACCGGGACAGCCGGCAACTCTTTACCTACCCGCGCGGCGAGAGCAAATTGATAACGATGAATTACGAACTGATAACCAACGGTCGAAAGTTCGGTATTTCCGGCGGCGGCAGGCCTTTTGTAGTCACGGTTGGGAAGGTACCGATCTACACCGGGGCTTTTTGGCTAAGTATCTCGAATCAACAATTTTACGGCATCACCATCATTCCGACCGGCAACGACAAATGGCAAATTGACTTTGGTTATCCAAGCGAAAAATTCTTTGTGCATACCGAATTTCGAGACGCCGTAAATGATACGAGGATCCTCAAATCCCTCGAAAAGCGCGGACAGCTCTATGAAGACTTGGAGATCATTGCCAAGTGCAAAGAGGTTAGGCCTTCAATGAAACGCCGAGCGAGCTTTTACATCACGCTTGAAGTTTCCTCGGTCATCGTAGGCAGGTTTGCCGAAAAAGAAATCCAGATGGAACTTTGGGATAGCCCTGATGCGTTTGGTGAGGTAGCCAAAAATCAAAATTACACAATAAAACCCGGTGCCGAAAAGCACTTCAGGGTAAAGTTCGAAAAACAAGTTACCAGAATAGGCCCGCCGATATTGATGTTTAGAGAGGCAGTCATGATCGATCGTGACGAAACTTCTGGCTTTTAAGGGTAAATAGTTCCTCCGATCCGCGTAATACTAAAACAGAAAACTAGAAATCTGGTTTAGACGGTGTAAAAGCGAATCAGCTAAACTAATTCTCAATGATCATCGCAATCGACGGCCCTAGCGGAGCAGGCAAATCAACGCTCGGCAAGATGCTTGCGAAAAAACTGAATTTACTGTATCTCGACACCGGCGCGATGTATCGGGCTGTTGCTCTGGCCGTTATGCGCGCCAGCGTCTCGTTTGATGAAGAAAATCGCGTTGCAGATATTGCCGAAACTGGAAAGATCGATCTGATGGGCGAGCCCGATGCGATGAAGGTACTCCTCGACGGCGATGACGTATCGGTCGAGATCCGGACCCTCGAGGTGGCACAAGCCGCGTCTGTAGTCTCGACCATCTCCGAGGTCCGCCGCATTATGGTCGATCATCAACGCGCTATCGGCGAATCTTCGCCAACAGGTTGCGTGCTCGAGGGCCGCGACATTGGCAGCGTCGTATTTCCAAACGCCACGATAAAGTTCTTTCTCACCGCGACGCCCGAGGCCCGCGCCCGCCGCCGGTTTATGGAGGATCAGTCAAAGGGGCGAATTTCCACCTACGAACAAACCCTTGCCGAGATCAACGAGCGTGACAAACGCGACACAACCCGCTCGGATTCACCGCTAACGATCTCGGACAATGCCGTTGTGATCGACACGAGCGAGCTTGATCTTACCGAAGTTTTCGAGGCGATGTTGGCCGAGATCAATGAAAACCGTGCCTCAGCGGCATAAACATTGACTTAAAAAGACTAAACCGATAACATCGTAAATTGCTCTTTGTGCTCCCGTAGCTCAGCTGGATAGAGCGACGGCCTTCTAAGCCGTAGGTCGCAGGTTCGAGCCCTGCCGGGGGTAAAGATTTACTTGGGATTCGGGAATGTGGATTGCGGATTTAGCTGTTTTCAATCCGAAATCCGCAACCTGAAATCCTAAATGGACATGGCGGCTATAGTTCAGTGGTTAGAGCGCCTGATTGTGGTTCAGGATGTCGAGGGTTCGAATCCCTCTAGCCGCCCCATCAACCCTCCGATAGATATATTGTCTCTTTTTCGGGACGTGACACACTGTAAATTATGAGTCGAGTGTTTTCGATGCTATCGATTTTCATGAGCGTGGGATTTGTTGTCGCGCTTCTGGGCGCGAATGCGAACGCTCAGGGATCGAAGCAGGAAAAATACGTCAAAAACGAGCTTCTCGTAAAGTTTAGCCGCGGCACGGAGTCAAATGCGGCTCTCGCTGCAAAGCGCACGATGAATGCTGCCGTCCTCGAAACGCTCGGCGATCTTGGCTGGCAACGCGTTCGGCTTCCCGAGGGCATCTCCGTAGATAATGCAATAGATCAATACTCAAAACTCGACGGCATCGAGGTCGTCCAGCCAAACTTTTACTACCATCTGCAAGTAAACCCAAACGACGCGATGTTCGGCAGTCTTTGGGGAATGACCAAGATATCGGCTCCGGCGGCTTGGGACATTGCGACCGGCAGCCCGACGGTCGTTGTGGCGAATATCGATACCGGGATGCGCCTCACGCACGAAGATTTGGGCCCGAATATATGGACAAATCCAGGCGAGATCGGCGGCAACAATATCGATGACGACGGTAATGGGTTTATCGACGACGTAAACGGCTGGGACTTTTTCTTCAATCGCGCAAATCCCGCTGATGAGCACGGTCATGGCACGCATACCGGCGGGACGATCGGAGCCGTCGGCAATAACTTGCTCGGCGTGGTCGGTGTAAATTGGAACGTGAAGATCATGGCTATTAAGATCTATGACGCGACACCCACCGACACAACATCAGCAATGCTCATAAACGCCTATAATTACGTACGTCTGATGAAAGAACGCGGCGTGAATATTCGCGTAACAAATAATAGTTATGGTGGCTGTAACGAAGCTTGCGGCTACGATCAAGCAACAAAGGACGCCCTGGACGCGATGGGGAACGCGGGAATCCTGAACGTATTTGCCGCAGGTAATAGCGGCACGAATAACGATACGTCACCTTTTTATCCGGCGAGCTACACTAGCCCGAGCGTCCTCGCCGTTGGCGGTACAGATCAAAACGACAATAGAATTTTTAATTTCGGAGCGAACAGCGTCGATCTTGCCGCTCCGGCCACAGGGATCTTGAGCACAACGTGGGGTTCGGATGCAAGTTATGGGAACTCGAGCGGAACGTCTATGGCGACGCCGCACGTCGCCGGAGCGGCAGCGTTGTTATCAGCTTTGAATCCGAGTCTGTCAGTTGCTTCATTAAAAGCGACGTTGATGAACTCCGTTGATATGGTTACAGTGTTGAACGGCATGAATAAAACCGGCGGACGATTAAATGTCGATCGAGCGTTGAGAAATCAAACCGTGTGCACGTTCCCGACAGCCATGACCGTGCCTACGAAAGGCGGTGTTTTTACACTAAATCTGGCACCGGGCACGAATTGCGACTATTTTGTTAGGAGCACTTCAAATTGGATAAAGATGATCGGCGGCAGCAACCAGCAATTTAGCGGCAACGGAGCAGTCACTTTCCGCGTTACGGTCAATCCGACGATAACCCGGACCGGTACGATCAAGATAGGCGAACATTCGCTGAACTTAACGCAATCGAGAAATTAGCGGTGGTTTTCCAACTTTTTGACAAGCACGAACGTCTAACGCGTTAACAATATTAAGTCGGTAAATTCAGGTTTTTTTGAGAGAGTTAAACATGGTTTTTTTGGTTGCTTTAAGCCGGTTTCGCGTTGTATACTTGGTCGATAACGTCTTTTGGCCAAATAATCGGTATAAACTCGCCGAACTGCCGCTAAGAGATTCTGATTTTTAACAAAAAAGGTGAAAAATGGGTAATTTAATGAGCAAGCTCGTCAAATTTGGCGTAATTTCGGTCTTCTGTCTTCTTTTCGCATCGACTGCACTAATGCAAACCGGTCCGGGCACCGGAAATATTCGCTTGCGCGACGCAATCGACTATGAAGGCGATGACAAGGCAGATGTAGTCGTTTTTCGGCCAAGCAACAATGTCTGGTACATAAACAAGAGTAACGGCACGGGCCCTATTTTCACCCAGTTCGGTCTCGCTGGACAAGACTTCATGACGCCTGGCGATTATGACGGCGATGGCAAAGGCGATGTTTCAGTTTGGCGTGACACAAACGGAGTTTGGTACAGATTTAACAGCTCAGATGGCACATTTGCAGCAGGACAATTCGGCTTGCCTGACGACGAACCGGTCGCACGCGACTACGACGGCGATGGCAAAACCGACCTCGCTGTTGTTCGCCGAACCGGTGGAAATGCGATTTGGTACATATTGCGTAGTTCTGACAACGGATTCGTAGCCGTCCAATTTGGCTTGCAAACGGATTATTCGGCGCCCGGCGATTATGACGGTGACGGTAAATTCGACCTTGCGATTCAGCGGCCCGGCGCCACCCCGACCAGCCAGGCGTTGTTTTATATCTTAAGAACTAGTGACGGCGGTGTATCGGTTATCCCTTGGGGCTTCAGCACTGACCTCGTGGTACCCGGTGATTACGATGGCGATGGCAAAACCGACGTGGCTGTTATTCGCGAAGGTGCGACACCAACGTCGAATCTGGTTTGGTATATCCAGAGAAGCTCTAACGGCTCGCTGATAGCGATAGGGTTCGGTTTGACCGGCTCCGATCTCAATGCACAGAACGATTATGACGGCGATGGGAAAACGGACCTTGCCGTTTGGCGTGACACTAACGGCTTTTTCTACTTCTTGACAAGCTCGAGCAATTATACGGTGTTTTCTGGTGCCCCATGGGGAGCCCCGAATGACTATCCGGTTGCTAGCTCAGACACGCATTGATATTTTCGTCATTGGTTTAGAAAATGGTTGAAGGCATAGTCTTCAGCCATTTTTTGTTTTCACGCAAATTGCCATGTGGAACGCGAATACAAAAACCGATCTCGTTATCGAAGTCTGGGAGAAACTCGACTGTGAAAGCGTCGGCGCCGCTGAGATCGAAGCCATAGAAGCCGTCATCAGTGATGTCTTTGGCAAGTCAGCCGTCGATTCACCAATGACCATAGCCCGAACTCTCGCTGATGAGGGTGCCGAGCTTAGACATTCCGAGATAATGGATCTCTACATCGAGCGCGCGAGTGATCGCCCATACGACGCCGCCCTGCGAAACATATTAAGACTGGACGATCTCGACAACGCGCTCGGCACGATCAAGGCGCTCGAAAACCTACGCAAGAAATATTCATCGACGAGCGATAAAGAAGGGCTGCGCCGGCTCCGTGAGACGGCTATTCGCGCCAAGGACATTGCGTTAGAAACCGCAACCCGCAACAATGTTGACGACTCGACACGCAGATTGAACGAAGAGATCGCGAATTGGCTGACCATATGGCTACAGACGCCGAACGTGTTTGAAAGCTGGGTGTCGCTGAGACAGAGATCAGACGAGTTCGTCGCGAGATTTGGTAGAACTTAATGACAGTATGAGACGCTTTTACGCCCCAGTCGAGAATTTTCTCGGTCAAGATGTGATCCTGAGTGAAGACGAGACGCGACATCTTCGCGACGTTTTGCGCCTGCGCGTTGGAGATGACGTTTCGGTCTTCGACGGTTTGGGACGTGAATTCAAATGCGCCATTAACGCGATAGACAAGAAAACTGCGACGCTTTCGCTCGTTGAAGAAATCACCCCCGCCTCACCCGAATCAAATCTCGAACTCAAAATCGTCGCAACCGTTTTGCCTGGTGATAAGTACGATCTCGTCATTCAAAAGGCCGTCGAACTGGGCGTAGTTGAACTCACCCCATTATCGACGAAACGCTGCGAGGTCAAATTGAAAGATGCCGCAAAACGGCTTGACCGTTGGCGACGGATCGCGTTTGAAGCATCAAAGCAGTGTGGCCGCGCAAAACTGATGACAGTCAACGAGCCAATCGAGTTTACAGAGCTGCTCTCAAACGCGAGCGATAGTTTTTTGCTTTTCTCTGAACGCGAAGGTGAGAGTTTTGAAACGATTTCCGAGTGTAAAAAAATAACCGCCATCTTCGGGCCAAAAGGTGGTTGGGATGATCACGAGTTACAAGACGGGCGAGCCAAAGGAATGAAGGTCGTCACGCTAGGCGGCCGCGTGCTGCGTGCCGAAACGGCGGTAATTGCAATATCAGCGGTCCTCCAACATCGCTTCGGCGACTTTAACTAGATCGTCGGTTTCGGTTTAGGTTTGTAGTAGGCATCGCCCCGCTGCGTCAGCTTTGCCTTGTCGGCAAGCGTTGCGAGCACTGAATCGAGCAACTCCTGATTTTCAATTTTGAAACTCAAAGTTCCTCGTGCGTTCTCGACGTCCGGGTCGGCAAACTGCGCGACCATGTAACGTCGTTTCTTTTTAATAAATCCGCCGAGAAAAGAGCCTGGCAGCGGGATCGCACTGATAACATTACCCTTTGTCGCGGTCACCGATTGCGAGTGCGGGTAAATGACCTGCAACGCATCATACGGAATGCCGAACCACTCTTTCTGATCCTTGCCAAAAAAGACGAGCCGAGAATTTTCGTCGTCAAACTTAAGCGTCCCCGTCTCACTTTTGCTGTAACCGAACATCCCACCTTCGTACTTTGCCTTGAAAACGGACGGCGCCGGCTTCTTCGGCGTTTGAGTCGCACTTGTATTGTCCGCAGGCCTCGGCTGCGCGTTGAGTAGTACAGAAAAACAGAGAGCAAAAACTATTGAGAAAATTATTCTTTTCATGACGATCCTTTTGACAGTTAATTCTAAAAGTATAGACGCTTGTCGTCAGAAAATGGTTGTTATTTGACGGCAGTAAATTCCAATCGATTGAGGTAAGGGGTAAGTCTTTCCCACGCGACGTCAACATATTCCGCAGATATTTCAGAACCGATCCAGTTTCTATTCATTTGGTGGGCGATCTTAGCAGTCGTACCGCTTCCCATAAAGCAGTCATAAACGATATCCCCTTCGTTCGTCCAAGTATAAATTTGATCCTCCACAAGTTTTTCCGGGAAAATCGCAGGATGCTGAAACGCGATCTTGTCTTTTGAACTTGACGTGCCGACGTTATAAGGAAAAATATTGGTCACCTTTCTTTCAGATTTGATTTCACGACCTATATCTTCGTCGGGAACATTACCCCTACCTTTACCTGTTATGCGAAAGGCTGTGATTTTTTGTCCTGCCGATTTAGTTGGTTCGGTAATTGGATTAAACGTTTTTGGCTGCCCTTTACTGAAACAAAACATATACTCGAAAGCCTGTCGATATCGCTTACCGCAATCACTCGGTATTGGGTTCTTTTTGACATAGATCATCGTGTCGTGAACGCGAAATCCTGCATCCTGAAATGTGATCGCATGACGAAAACTCGTAAGCGTTTCATTGCCATTCAAAGTCCTGTCCCCGACAACCCAGATAACTACACCACCGGGTTTTGTTTTATGAAAAAGTGATGCAGCAATTTCTTCAACGGGAAAATGGTAACCGTTATAATCGCGTAAATCATCGTAAGGCGGACTTGTGATGGTCATGTCCAGGAAGTCGTCGGACATTCGCTTCATTGTCTCGATGCAATTCTCTTGGTATATTTCGCCTAGTTGCATGTATGCAATTGTATCTTGTTTGGGGCGCACATTCAAAATCTACGGAGCATAGGCCACAATCGGCGCTGTGTCTAAAACAAACGTTCCTACCTTCATCTTTACTTGCAAATTGTTGCCCGGATGAGCGAGTGAACTCTTTGGAATATGAGTTGAATGAACCCCGTTACCGCCCTTTCTTTGGATCGTAATAAACTTCCCGATCTTAATAACCCCCCGACCTGATATAGTCACTTCGTAGTCCAAATTATCCAATAAATCTTTCATGTCGTAAAGGTGCATCACATTCGTCGTACGATTGTATAAAACTAGTAATTCAGGATTTTCCATGCGGGCCAAAGAAAAATGAACTATGTCGCGAGCCAGTGGAGAGATCGCCTCGATTATTGCCGTTTCATCCGAGGCTAATATAAAGCGTCCCAATTTACCCGCTACACGCACAGCCCCTTCCTCAAAAAGTTTCTGCAATTGCCCTATGTTGAATTCCCTGCAAAAGGAACTGATCGTTGTTCTTGTTAACTGATTGAAGCCAGTTTTATAAGCCTTGATATTCGCGCTCAGTGTAGCGTCGGTGAATCGCACTATTACGTCAGACTTTCCGGCATCCGTTCCGGTGGAAAATGACTTGGCATATACACCCTGAATCCCAAAGTGAAGTCTGAGCGCATCCAGAACTTCATTATGGTGTCCGATGCTGTTTTTGAACAGTCGCTCGACATCCATTCCGATAAGCGCGTTTTGGTTCATCATAGGGTGATTCTTATGGGATCATAATTTTTGTAATACTTCGCTTGTTTTTCCGAGAGATGTGTTGTATTTCACTCTGGCCATTTATTAATAAACTCTGCGAGAAAGGTCTTTTCTTGTTTTTGAGATTCGCTTTCGAGAAAGGACCGAAAACAGTCCTGTTCGGCGATGTAATCTTCCTCAGCGATGCGTCCGGCAAAGTAAACCGTGCGCAGCCATACGAGATACGTATTCAGAACATCGATCTGATTGTATTCAACTATCTTTGTCAGTTCGCCGGCAAGCCAAAGATCCGTGACTTGATCGCCTTTTACATCGATCTTGCCGGGAAAGCCGCAGAGTTTTGCAAGCTCATCCAACTTGGGTTTCATACTCCCGGTTGAGAATAGTTTTAGCAGATCGAGGTGATCCTCGTTGTCCCATTTTTTGAAATAATCGCCTGGATCCCACGCCTTTTGCGGGCGATGATTAAACGCCGGAGCCGTGATTTCGTTGACGATGCCGCGCTGGATCAGGACCTGCAAGTCTGATTCTGCGGAATTGAAACCAACGAGCTGTGGACGACGTTCACCGACGATATACAGGAACCGCTCGATGATAGCGGCCTCATCCGAATCGCCGTCCTCAACAGGCAGTTTTGGCAGCGAATTGAGCGAAAACTCCGGCACTCGGTCGCCGTCCTGACTGACCAGCTTACGCGACAAAAACGCGATCGATACAACTCGCGAGAACATGTACTTCAGGAACGGTCGTGGATTATTTTCGGCGTCGTGTTGCGGTGATCTCTCCCACAGCGCTTGCATAGCATCGAGCTCGGTCGTCCCATCGTCGAGATCAAAGAGGCGCCTCGCGCCCGCCGCATCGGGCACCCATTCCATGTCGAAAAACAGAGCGAGTTCGGGGATAGGATTTTTTAGCATCAGCTTACGATCACACCTGCAAACATGAAGTGTAACATACGAGGCGCGCTGCACGATACCGTCGAAGCGCGGCCTATATCGTGTGAAAGCGCACCGGCCAGCAGATGATAACTATCGATATTGCAACGCTTACACCAGTTGGCACGGTGATTGCCAAATCACAGGCAGACATTGTCTAAAAAATCATTCCAGGGAGAAGTACACAACATGAAAAAATACATTACGACATTTGTGATGGCCATAATGATGGCAGCAAGCGTCCCAGTTCTCGCAACGACGGCACAGGCACAACGTTACTGCAACACGAATAACCGACGCAGCTACAACAACGGCGACCGCAACCGCAATTATTCATACAAGCGGCCGAACGTTTATCGACGTCACAGAAAGGCATTTAATATCGGTATCGGTACCGGCATCGGAATGCTCGTCGGCGGCATGCTCGGCGGCAAAAAAGGCCTCGTGATCGGCGGCCTGGCCGGCGCGGGCGGCGGTGCGATATTCACGCACAAGCAAAAACCGAAGAATCGTGTTCGATATTATCGAAACTATTAAATCGATCTAAGGTCCATCTGAAAAGCCCCGTGAGAAGCGACGTCTCACGGGGCATTTCGGTTTGCAGCAATTCGATTTCTAGAACGAATACGTGTTAGCCGCGATCATCACATCCGCGACGCGCTGCCGCGCGGCGATCGTGTTGATAGGCGAATTGTTTTTTGTAAACCGCTTAAGCGCAACGAGCAGCGTGCGGCCCTCGTCGCCCTCGGCGATTGCGGCGATCGTGTTGCGAGCTTTCATCTCGATCCGCTGGATCGCGTCGTTGCAGTAAACACCGGCCATATCAACATAACGTCCGGCGGCCTCTTCACCGTTTTTCTCAGCGTATTTCTTTGCTCTCAAGATCGCGGTTTCCATCTGGTACGCGTCCATGATGATGTCGGCGATGTTCACGAGAACTTCCTGCTGTTCGGCGAGGCCCATCATGTATTTCTGCGCCGCCGTGCCGAGCACCATAAGTGCGATCTTCTTTGCATTTTGCGCGAGCTTTGTCTCGGCAGCAAGCAAGCCAGTATCTTCGTCAAACGACATCTGCGGGTTGAGTATCTCGTCCTGCAGCGCCTTTGCCGCTTGCAGCAACCCGAGTTTGCCCTTCATCGCACGCTTCATCAACTGACCGGGAATGAGCATGCGGTTGATCTCATTTGTCCCCTCAAAGATCCGGTTGATTCGCGAATCGCGATACGCTCTTTCGGCCGGATAATCCGCCGAATAACCGTAACCGCCGTAGATCTGTACCATTTCGTCAACGACGTAATCGAGCGCCTCGCTGCACGCGACCTTGTTGATCGACGATTCGACTGCGTATTCCTCGATCGATTGCAGTTTTGTCGCGTTGTCCGCACCATCGCCGATCAGGTGGTCGATCATGCCGACCGTTCGGTATGTGATCGATTCGGAAACCCACGTTCTTATCGCCATCTCGGCCAATTTATGTTTTATCGCGCCGAATGACGAGATCGGCTTGTTGAACTGATGGCGTTCGTTCGCATAACGCACGGCCTCGTGAATAGCTAATTTTGCACCGCCCGTGACTGACGCTCCGAGTTTGAAGCGGCCAACATTCAATACATTAAACGCGATCTTGGCTCCGTCACCGACATTGCCGATCAGATTGCCGACCGGTATCTTGCAATCCGAGAGAATGACGGCCGTAGTTGAAGACGATTTAATCCCGAGCTTATGTTCCTCGCCACCGGGACGGCAGTTTTCCGAGCGTGGCACGAGGAAGCATGAGAACTTGTCCTTCTCACCGTCAACCTTGGCGAAAACGAGATAGACATCGGCAAAGCCGCCGTTTGTGATCCACATCTTCTCGCCGTTTAGGATGTAGTGCTGTCCGTCGTCACTAAGCTTTGCAACACACTTTGCACCGAGAGCGTCGGAGCCCGAACTGGACTCGGTCAGGCAGTATGCCGACACGGCTTCGCCTGAAATGATCTTTGGGATCCACTCTTTCTTTAGTTCCTCCGATCCCCAATAAAGTATCGGCAGCAACCCGATCGAGGTTTGAGCACCATAGGTCGAGCCAAAACCGCTGCCTCGCCCGACCATCTCGGCAATGATGCAGCCCGAAACCTGATCGAGACCGAGACCGCCATATTCTTCGGGAATTGTCGAGCCGAGTAATCCAAGCTCGCCGGCCTTTTTCAAAAGGTCGCGAGCGACTTCCCAAGCGTGACTCTCGAGTGCGGGTAACTGCGGCGCGACCTCGTTGTCGATATACTCGCGACAAGTCTCGCCGATCATTCGGTGCTCGTCGGTAAAATCCTCAGGCGTAAACGTCTCAGCGACGCTCGAATCGGCGATCAAAAACTCGCCGCCTTTTACATATTCTTTTTCCATTTGTGCTTCCATAATTATTAAGAACATTTCACCACAGAGACACAGAGAACACAGAGCTACATGATAAGCAAGTTTGTATTCCGATCTGCGTCATCCGCGTTCATCTGCGGCTAATATTTCTCCCTCCCTGCCCTCTGTGGCTCTGTGGTGAATTTCCTAGTCCAATCTTTCAAAAATTCCAGCGGCTCCCATGCCGCCGCCGACGCACATTGTGACCATGCCATAGCGTGCGTTTCGGCGTTTAAGCTCCTGCAACAATGTCGCGGTCAATTTTGCACCGGTGCATCCCAACGGATGCCCGAGAGCGACCGCACCGCCGTTCACGTTTACTTTCGATGGGTCCATTTCGAGCAGCTTCATCACCGACAGGCCCTGCGCGGCAAACGCCTCGTTCAGCTCGATGACGTCGATCTGATCAAGCGTCAAGCCGGCCAATTTCAAAGCCTTTGGAATCGCGTAAACCGGCCCGACGCCCATCTCTTCGGGCAAACATCCGGCGGTTGCGAACGACACAAATCGTGCGATCGGCGTCACGCCCAGTTCTTTTGCTTTGTCCGCCGACATCACAACCGCAGCGGCCGCGCCATCGGACATCTGCGACGAATTTCCCGCCGTCACCGTGCCGTTTGCATGAAACACGGCACGAAGTTTCGCGAGACCCTCGAGCGAAGTGTCGGCACGCGGGCCTTCGTCCTGCGCGAAGACGACCTCTTTGCGGCGAACGCGACCTTTCTCGTCAAACTCATCCACAAACACGTTGACGGACACGATCTCGTCCTTGAACTTACCGTCGGTGATGGCGGCGAGCGCTTTCTGATGAGAGTTATACGAAAACTCGTCAGCCTGCTCGCGCGTGATCTCGTACTTGCGTGCGAGGTTCTCGGCCGTCAAGCCCATGTTCAGGTAATAATCGGGATACGTGTCGACGATCGCCGGATTCGGCCGTACGACGTTGCCGCCCATCGGTATCATCGACATCGTCTCGAGCCCCCCAGCGACGATCACGTCCGAACCGCCGGTCGCAATTCGATCAGCGGCAAGCGCAATGGTCTGTAAACCAGACGAACAATAACGGTTCACCGTCATCGCCGAAGTCTCGACCGGCAAGCCCGCCGCGATCGACGCCGTGCGAGCGACATTCATTCCTTGCTCTGCCTCGGGGAACGCGCAGCCCATGATCACGTCCTCGATAAGAGACGCATCTACACCCGAACGAGCAACTGCTTCCTTTATCGCCGCCGCACCGAGATCGTCAGGCCGCGTATTCCTCAAAGTGCCCTTCGGCGCCTTACCCACAGCCGTACGCACGGCCGATACAATTACTGCTTCTTTCATCATGTTCCCTCGATTTTACTTAACTAAATTCCGCTAATTATTTTCTTGAAACGCAAAATCAGTGAATCACGGATTTCTTCGGTTTCTTTTATTGAGCTAATAAGCTTTCTAGCTACTTTTTGAACTTCGTCCGGAGCCCTCCCGGGCAAACTTGTTTGAAATCCCCACTGTGTTTCTTCATCTCCGTACATTTTAATTGCGTCCGCAAGTTCATAAACACTCTGTAAGTATTGGTTTACTAATGTTTGGTCGTCCTTTTCCAAAAATAATTGTTTTTTCAAAATATAAGAATTGACGCCGAACAGTAAATCCTTAAAATCTGATTTTTCGACAGATTCTATTCTAAGTTTCAGGTGAACTTCTTCCAGTTTTTCCCAAAGCTCTTTATAAACTGTTTGTTTCTCCTTCAAATAGTCGGCTTTTTGAGCATTTTCACCATGTTTTTTCCACTGACGATACCCCAAATAGGCAGCTATTAATGTTCCTGCAAAAGCGAGAAGTGCCGGAATAACTACTCTAAGATCTTCATTCATGGCAAATTTAACTAAGCAAATATTAGAGTCTTTTAAACCTTCGAGTATCGTTCGCTTGTTTTCCTCTCCGCTTTTTGTTTAATAAGTCTCAACATCTCCATCCTTATTAGCCCGCTAAACGGCTGGACAAAGGTCCAGTAAAATCCAAAGCTCCGACGGCTGCCCTCGTCGAGGCATTTGATGCGAGTCTCGGTCGTCAAACGCGTGTTCTCTCCATCCGCACTAACTGAAAAATTCCAAACCGCTTTTGCATAACCGCTCTTGTCAAACGCCTTGAAGTTATCCGAGTTCACGTCCTGCAGATCTCCCCACGGCGTCCAGAATTTTCCTGCCAGGCCGATCAGCAATTCGCATGCGGGGCGTTCGCCGAGGATGCGGAATTTGGAATAACTCAAATTCCGAAGCGTCAATGCATCCGCCGACATACCACGAAGCGTGAGCAGCGTTCTTACGATCCACGATTCGCCAAAATTCGCAGTCTGAGCCGCTTCGTGCACCGTCGCGGCGTCCGCGCGGACCGCTATAGAGTGCTTTTCCTCGAAGTCGTATTCGCTCAAAAATTCATCGATCAGCATCCGATCTAAATCCCAACCTCGATTTCCTCGACCGGTAACACTCTCTTCACAACGCCCGATTCAATCTGAACCAAAAACCCCCGCTTACCACCGTTGATATAGATCTTGTCGAGATCGAAGATCGTTTTCTCAACATAAACCGTCATCGGTGTCCTTGATCCAAACGGCGAGGTTCCGCCGACCAAATAACCCGTTAACTTCGATGCCCGCTCGGGCGTTACAGGCTCGACGGATTTGACGCCCAAGTGCCGCGCAAGATTCTTTGTCGAAACCTCGCGGTTCCCGTGCATCAAAACGATCAACGGCCTCTTCTCGTTTGTTTCAAAGACCAAGGTCTTGATCACCGCGTGTAAGTCAACGCCCAATGCCCGCGCCGATTCTGCCGCACCGCCTTTCTCGACATAATCATAAAGATGCGGCACGAACGCGACGTCTTTCTCTCTCAGAAACCTGACCGCTTGCGTGATCGGGTGATCCATAAGAAGCTTTGCCGTTTTGAAACGCACGGCCCATCTGAGGCGAAATCGGCTACGAGCCTTTCGTGCTGCTCGCGGCCTGAACCTCCTTATACCTAAAACACGACACGAGATGATCGTTCACCATCCCGGTCGCCTGCATGTGCGCGTAGATGATCGTCGAACCGACAAAGCTAAAGCCGCGCTGCTTCATGTCTTTACTTATGCGATCCGACACTTTACTCGTCGCCGGTATCTGCGATGACTCGCTCCACTTGTTGACGATCGGCTTACCGTCCACAAACGACCAAATGTACTTGTCGAATGAGCCGAACTCATTCTGAACTTTCAAGAACGCTTTCGCGTTTGTCACCGCCGAATTTACCTTTAAGCGATTGCGAATGATGCCCTCGTTTTGCAAGAGCTGTGCGATCTTCCTTTCGGCGTAACGAGCGACCTTTTCCACATCAAAATTGTCAAACGCCTCGCGGTACGCTTCTCGCTTGCGCAAGATCGTGTCCCAACTCAGACCGGCCTGCGCTCCCTCGAGCACAATAAACTCGAACAGGGCGCGCTCGTCATGCAGCGGCACGCCCCATTCTTCGTCATGATATTTTAAGGCCAGATCATTCTTGGGCCACTCGCAACGGATCATATTCTTAATTCGCCTTTTCGATCTTCTTGACCACAACGTAACAGCCGCCGGCGCTTGTCGGACTATTCGACGGCGTGTCGAGGACATTTACGTCGGCGGTGAGCTTCACCTTCTGCGTGCGTTCGACAAATTCGCCTTTGTCATCCTTTATCTTCAGGCCTTTGCCCTTCTCAACCTCGTCGGTACTGTTCGCACCGCTGCCCTTGTCGATGTCGGCGTTTATCCACTTTTCGTTCCCAAGCGTGTCCTTAAACTTGATCGGACACCGCATCGGATTGCCGTAACCGCTCGAGCACATCGCACTGCCGTTGTTGTCCAAAAATCCAGTGACCTCAACACGCTTGTCGTCGTTCGCTTTGTCGCATAGTCCCGAATACTCGACCGGCGTTCCCGTTGTACTGCAGCCTGAAGCGGCAAAACACAAACCTGCAACTGCTAGAAATAATAAGTTTCTCATTCGATTTTCCTTCCGTTTTCGTTTATTAGCTTTCGCTTGAAAACAGAACGCGACCTTCAAACATCTCTTGCATCGTGTTCTTTCTTTGCGATGTACAAGGTCTTTTCGATAACGCAGTACAGTTTGCCCGCCCTATCCTTTAGTTCAACCTCATAAACCCGATCAATCGACCTTTCAGTCTCGGTGAGCCGCTTGATCTGGGCGATCTCATCCTCAGTTACCGCAAAGTCCGCATAAAGCGTCTCTTTGCCCGGCCGACGAAAACGAATCTTCGCCGCCTTATCCCAAACAACATAGTTGCGACCGAGCATCTTGATAAGCATCAGCATATAGATCGGGTCCACCGCTCCATACATGCTGCCGCCGTAGATCGTTCCGACGTAATTTCGCGTTCGACGCGAGAGCGGGATCTTCACTCGCACCTCGTGCCAATCGTCCGCGATGTAGACGACCCTGCCGCCGGTGCCTCGATATGCCGGAAACAGATTGAATTTCCATCTCATGGCGCGACTCGCAAAACTCTCGGGCATAATTTCAAACAACTACTTACTTAGGAAAACCAGCCATCTCGGTTACGCGTTTCGCCTGATCAAAATGCCGCACGCAGTGCATCGGCACAAAGGTGAACGCATCGTCGAGACTGTATGTGACCACGCCCAGCAACGGTGATGTAACTATCTGCTTTGTCAGGTCGAGATCACTCGGCAGTTTCTTGAACGAATTGATCATTTGCTGCTGATGATCGCAAAAACGCTGGATGATATCGCCACCGATCCCGCTCGCTGAGGGCGCCGCCTTGCCGGTCGTCTTCATCTTTTTCAAATTTTTCGGATCGAGCCCCTTGATCAAAAACCTGCCGAAAAAACTACTAAACGGTGACGTTTTTTCCAAAAAGCTCATCTTCGTGTCGCCCGTCGCAAACCGCTCAAACATCGAAAAGTAAAGGCTGTGCGTCACTATTAAGTGGTCGAAACACTGCGCAACGCTCCACTCTTTTTCTGATGGCTTCCAGTTGAGCTGCTCAGGCGTAAAGCCGCCAAATTCGGCCAACGCATTGTCAGCGACCTTCTTGAGCTGAGTACACACTTCTGAAATGCGTTCTTTCATTTTCCGTTGTCAGTTGCGAAGCGGCTTGCCCGTCTTCAACATCGCCGCAATCCGCTCCTGCGTTTTTCGCTCGCCGCAAAGCGATATAAACGCTTCGCGTTCGAGATCAAGCAGGTACTGCTCGCTGACCCGGGCTTTGTGATTGATCGTGCCGCCCGCCATCACATGCGCGAGCTTTTGGCCGATCTTTTGATCGTGATCCGAGATAAAACCGCCCTGCTTCATCATGTGAAGAGCAAGTTTCATCGCCGATTCAGCCGACTCGCCGAGCACGGTGATGTCGGTTCTCTCGACCGGCGCCACGTAACCCGAAGCCGCGAGATTCAGAACTTCCTGTTTCGCGTCTTGTATCAATCGATCGCCGTTCATCGAGATGGCGTCGCTGTCGCGGAAAAATCCCCAATCTCTCGCTTCCTGCGCCGATGTCGCGACTTTCCCCATGCCGATCATCTCAAACGTCTTTTTCAAGAACGCGAGTGAGTCAGCGTCCGGAGCGCGTTCTGCGGCGTCCATTGCACGCATCGTCATTTCTTTTGTACCGCAGCCCGCCGGGATCACGCCGACGCCGACCTCGACAAGCCCGATGTAGGTTTCGCCCGCAGCACGTACTTTGTCGCCGTGAAGTGCGATCTCGCAGCCGCCGCCAAGCGTCAATCCGTACGGCGCCGTGACAACCGGCTTTGATGAATATCGCAGTCGCATCACGGCCTTTTGCAGAGCGGCGACCATCATGTTGATGTCATCCCACTCTTCTTCTTGCGCGGCGAGCAGCAACATCATAATGTTCGCACCGGCTGAGAAGTTGCCGCCCTGATTGCCGACGACGAGGCCGACGTGATTCCGTTCGACCTCATCGATCGCGAAGTTCATCATCTGCACGGTGTCGCCGCCGATCGAGTTCATCTTTGAGTGAAACTCGAGGGCGCAAACGCCGTCGCCGATATCTATGAGCGACGCGCCCGGATTCGTTTTTATTACGCCGGAGCGCTCCTTTACGTCCTTCAAGATCATCACGCCCGGACGCTGCGGAACTGGTTTGTATCCACCTGCGACAAGATCGTAATACGAATGTGCGCCTTTTTCGCTCTTATAAAATGTGGTGGCACCGCTTGCGAGCATCTTCTCGATACTTGCGGGAACGCCTCCTCCATCCGCCTTCATTCGTTCGACAGATTCGGCGACACCGATCGCGTCCCACGTCTCAAAAACACCGATCTCCCAGCCAAAACCCCACTTGATCGCGTTATCGATCTCGACAATTGTGTCGGCGATCTCGGGGATGCGGTTTGCGGCATAACGACAGGTTCGCGAGATCGTCTTCCAAAGGAACTCACCAACGCGGTCGTCGCCCCAAACTAGTTTCTTAATCCGGGCAGCTTTGTCGTCGATCTGTTTCGCGGCATCGAGCGATGGGAATTTGCTCTTTTCCTGCGGTTTGTATTCAAAGGTTTTCAGGTCAAGTTCGAGGATCTGTCGGTTACCGTCAGCATCTTTCGATTTTTTGTAAAAGCCGCCTTTGGTTTTGTCGCCAAGCAACTTCTTTTCAAGCATCGTCTCGATCACGTCAGGAACGAGGAACACATCTCGATCCTCGTCATCCGGAACAGCCGGATAAAGATTTTTGTTTACGTGAACGAGCACGTCGAGACCGACGAGATCGCTCGTTCGGAACGTCGCCGACGATGCATGGCCGATCGCTTTGCCGGTCATCTGATCGATCTCGGTCGGCGTAAAGCCCATCGACAACATCTCGTGAACAGTGGCCATCATCGCGAACGTGCCGATACGGTTAGCGATAAAATTTGGCCTGTCCTTTGCCGGCACGACGCCTTTGCCAAGACGCTGGTCTAGGAAGCCGGAGACCTTGCACGCGATCTCGCCGCTCGTATTGCGCCCCGGAATGACCTCGACGAGTTTCATGTATCGCGGCGGATTAAAAAAGTGAATGCCGACGAAATGCTGCTTAAAATCGTCCGAAAACGGCTCGGCGATCGAGTCGATCGGAATACCGCTCGTGTTCGACGCTATCACCGCTCCGGGCTTACGATGTTTGTCGACCTCGGCGAAAAGTTTGTGTTTGATCTCGAGGTTTTCAACTACGGCCTCGATGACAAAGTCGCAGTCCTTTAACTTCGCGATGTCGTCCGTAAAGTTGCCGATGGTGATCAGCTTCGCGTTGTCCGCCAGCATGAAAGGCGCCGGCCTTAGTTTTTTCGCGGCCTCAAACAGCGATTTTACGATCGCGTTCTTGTCCGGTGCGCCCTCTTCTATCGGAGCGATGTCCAAAAGCAGCGTCGGTATTCCCGCATTTGCCAGATGCGCCGCGATCCCGGCGCCCATCGTTCCGGCGCCGAGAACGGCGGCCTTTCCGATCGTCATCTGCGCAGGGCGCACACTCATTCCCGAATCGTCCGCGGCAGCGGCATTTCCTGTGTTCGTCATATGTTGCCTCAGTAAATACTTAGTTTTCCGAAACAAGGATTATACTGAATGAGTATTCATTCAGCAAGACTGGGGTGGAAGTTTTGCCCTCTTGCTTAAATCGATTGAGATCAGCTTGGCAAACTAGACATCTTCGGCCTTGACGGGATCTGGAGGAAACTTGAATCCCTGCATCCGTGTTTTAGTGATTATTCCAACTTCAGTCGCTCGCAACCAATACGCTTTCCAATAATCGAACACAATCTTCGAATCATTCTCGTCCAATAAAACCGGAACAATGTCGGTCGCCCGACGCGGTCGGGTAAAATATATGCTTCGCAGAGCCTTTGGTTCCTGATCCAAAAATTTTTGGTCCTTATTCACAAATAAGGTCAAGTGCCTGTTATGATCCCACCAATTCATTTTCGCAACTTCTATTTTGCCTGGATATTTGGCCTCCAAATATGGCTTACGACTGTCGTCCGCAACGATAACGAATATCTCTCGACTCTTTATCGCGGCGATTACACGTTCATGCTCAAGCCATTCCCCGGTCTCTGATACTAGAAGAACGTAGTTCCAGTCATCTCCCTTAAGCATTGCCACCGTTTGGCAATCAAGGACCCGTTTGCTTGTTATCGGCACCGGTGCGAGGAAGAGATTGTCGTGCAGAATTTTAGGAGGAAATCGTAATTCGACCTCTGCCCCTGAATAATGCATCCACAGGGTTTCCCTGAATAAATCCCGATTTGCCTCAAAAGAATGAAAAGCTGTTCCCTTTAACTTCGACTTAACGGCATTAAGGAGAGGCTCCAGGGCAGCCTTAAACTCTGGTTTCAAAAGAATTTCCGCGCGCAAATTGTCCTCATCGCTGAGTCGCAATGCGTCAAAACCATAGGCTATTTCGTTCAATCCAAGGTCTTCGCACAATTTTCTGAAATGGATCCGCTTCCCCACATTTTGTTGATACTTCGTAAAGTATTTCCCTGGTCTACCACTGCTAAGTTCCGACATGGTTACAAAACCTTTTGCCTTTGCAATCGCCAACGCCAATTCAATAACCGTACGATCCCATAGATAGGGAGAGTTATCCTCAGTCTTGTCCCTCTCTCCCTTAAACAGGCCGGCTAAAATCCGATGTCGGTCTATGCTTCTCGGTTTATACAAGTGTCCCAGGTGGCTATGCGTTTTTTGCAATATATTGTGTAGAACCTCGTCAAGTGCTCCCGGTTTATCCACTACCTGAATTCTGTGTGCTGTGAAGGACTTCAACGAAGGATCTGGGTTAACCATGTCATCAATGTTTATGTGGAAAATACGGGAACCAGATTGGTCGGACTCATTAGCTATTGAGTTGAATTCAAAGCTCTTCATATTGAAGCCAACCGAGATCAAGTCAACCGGACGGCCAGACAAAAGGCTGCGAATTGTTAATCGAATGCCCTCCGGCAAGCGATAATAGTCGTCTCGGGTAAAACGCAGAGTTGACGGGTGACTGACCGTGCCGTGGGGCTTAATATAGAGTGGTTTTTTAAGGATTTCGTTTTCTTTAGTTGGGAGCTTGTACGAGGGGCCGTCCCCATCGGAAATAATTCGGTGATATTCCTCCGGATTCAGTTCGTCCTCTATCGCCTGGTCTAATAGTTCATCAAAGTTGAACGAGATAATAGCGTCGACGAATCGATGTTTTAATAAGTGCGCCAAAATCTCATACGCGAGGGTCGGCAGGAATCGCCTATTGTATTTTTTCTCTAGCGCCTTGCGGACAGCCAAACCACTACTTTCAGTTGCACTCATAGCCAGAAGGCGTGTTTCAAACTGCTCGGGGTCAAGGCGCTGAACCAATCTGAGCCGTTCCAATTCTACGTCAACGATCTCCTTGGAAAGGGGAAAAACGATCTCGTTTGGAGGGTCAAACAGGGTATTTTCGAGGAGCTTGTTGAAAAAATCGTCCGTGCCAACCAAACCTGCAGCCTGGCTTGCTCCACTTCCGACGATGACAACTACACTGCGATCATAAGCCCGATCCAGCGATCCATCCTCCAGTATGTGCTCAATTATTGCGGATCCCTTGTCTTTCAGCGAAACAACGGCCGAATGCGCATAATTGTTCGCCAATGATCTGGCTAGGACACCTATTGCGTTCGTAGATTGATTCTCAGTCATCAACTGTTACCTCTCGATCTTGTATGTCGATAAGTACGCAGCATCTCGGCATCCGACGCCAAGGCACTACCTGCGGAATCACGGATGAGTTTTCGAATAGATGATACGAAATATAGGTATTAAATGGAAGGACTTTCAACGGAATTGGGGGCGGACTAGGAACCCTTCCGTAGGGTGGTATGGAGTGAGCCTTCCCAAATACACCGGGCAACGTGTATTTCAAAAGCGTTCGATTACGGTAACCCCGGTTGCGCCAAAAATATTCATGTTGACGATTTCATTTGTTGATTCTTCAAGCGAGACGGTCTTGCCGATTAACCGCTGTGGCACGAGACTTCCGTTTCTAATCATTTCGAGCATTTCGGGATATCGATGTGCCTGCATGCCGTGGCTGCCGATGATCTCGAGTTCCCGGGCGATGATCTTGTCGACGGGAACCAGCGAATTGTGCCGGCCGGATTCCATGATGCCGACCTGTATGTGCTTGCCTCGCTTTCGCAGAGACGACACGGAATTGTGAAGAATGTCCGGATGGCCGAGGGCATCGATTGAGATGTCGGCGCCGCCGTGGGTGATGTCGAGGATCGCTTCGATCGGGTTGGCGTACGTAGAATTGATGACCGTTTCAGCGCCGATCGAGCGGGCTAATTCGAGTTTTTCATCAGCGATGTCAACCGCGATCACGCGTGCGCCAAACGCCGCCGCGATCATAACCGCGGACAAGCCAACACCGCCGCACGCCCATACGGCAACCCATTGACCGGTCTCGACCTTGCCCTGATCGACCGCGGCCCGAAACGAAGTCGCAAAGCGGCAGCCAAGCGATGCCGCCGTTACAAAATCGATTTCGTCGGGAAGCCGAACAAGATTCGTGTCGGCATATTCGATCGCGACATACTGTGCAAACCCGCCCCAAGCAGTAAAGCCTGGCTGAAATTGCCGGTCACAGATCTGCTGATTTCCCGACAGACACCGTTCGCAATCGCCGCAGCCGCAGACGAACGGCAATGTCACTCGGTCGCCGATCTTCCAGTTATAAACGTGTGAACCGACAGCTGCGATCTCACCGGCGAGTTCGTGACCCGGCACATGCGGCAAACGGACGTCCCGGTCGTTGCCCATCCAAGCGTGCCAGTCGCTGCGGCAGATGCCGCACGCTCCAACGCGCATGACAACACCCGTCGGCGATGGCGACGGATCGGGCACGTCCCTGACCTCGATCGGTGCCTTGAACTCATGGTAAACGGCAGCTCTCACAGATTACTTCTTCGTTTGTATTCTTCGAGAGCTATCGTAACCGCAAGCTGTTTTTGATGCAATTGTTTTGTGAGGTCGGCCCGCCGTTCCTCGTCCTGACAGTTCTTGATCTCGTCCTTTAGATCTGCGATCTCCTTGAGCATTTCTACTTCTTCAGGGACGAAGTTGTTTGACTTAAGAACGGAGTAGGCCATTCGCAAATTTTCCGGCGTGTTAAAGTACGCCGTCAGATCGAGCGGTTTGCCCTTGCCCGCCAGGTCGTCAAATTCTCCTCGTTCAATCGCCTCGCGGATACGCTGTTCGATACTGCTCTCGACCGACATGCTGGCCTGACTTTGACTACAAGGCGTTTGGCTTGACATGCTTGAGGATTAGGTCAATACTCACAAATACCCAATTAAGTACAGGCGCCCATTTGAAACAGAACCCCACATCTGTTTGGTTAACTGTCCAAAATCCGCGCCCCACTAATAAAAAAACGGAGAAAAAAATCATGAAAAGACTATTCCTACTTAGTTTACTGTCACTTACGCTTTCGTTTGCGGCCGCAGGGCAATCGGGTTCGGCCGAGCCGTCATCGACAGCGTCAACAAGCGAAAGCCAAAAAAAGGCGATCTTTCGTGCGACAAAAGATCAGATCAAAGAGGTCCAGCAAAAACTAAAAACCGCGAATCTCTACAGCGGTGAGATAAACGGCAAGTTGGATGATTCGCTGAGAGCCCAGATAAAAAGCTGGCAAAAGGACAACGGCCTCGCTGAAACCGGCACATTGAATAGGGCGACGCTTGAAAAGATGGGTATCGAATTGACCGACAAGCAAAAGCTGATACCGATAAGTGCGAGCTCGATCGCCTCGTCTGAATCGAAAGCGGAGAAAAAGCCAAGATCAACCGCCGGGAAGTCATCGGGCGAGGTGGCGAGCGACGACATGGCAAAGAGGCCTGCACCGTTCCGGGCCAATAAGGAACAGATCGCAGCGGCACAGAAGATATTGAGAGACCGCAATATGCTAACGGGCGGCGAGGAAGGCAAACTCGACGACGCAACGCGTGACGGTCTCGGCAAATATCAGGAAGCAAATAACCTGAAGGTCACGAGGACGCTAAACGCGGCCACGCTCGAAAAAATGGGCGTAACGCTAACGGACGCGCAGAAAGCGAACGTTGCCGCACAGGCGGCCTACGACGCGGCAAAAGCGCCAAAAAACTAAGGCCATTTTGATTGCGCGTCTAAGCGGTCGGCGACGACCTCGCCGGCCGCTTTTTCCTTTTCGTTTATGTTCCGCGCTATATTTATGGCTAAACCCAGCGGGACGATGCAGGAAACAAACATTTACGCATATCTGACGCCGATCGCATTATTTTTCGTGCTCGTCGAAATCGCGTTGTGTCTTATCTACAGGCGCGATTATATTTCGTTTCCTGAAGCCATCGCGAATTTTGGCACAGCGATCGGCAATCAAACAGTCAACGTACTCGTTGCGGCAGGCGTGTACGTGGTTTACGGCTATCTTTGGGAAACTTATCGGCTGTTTACCATTGAGCTGAATTGGTGGTCATTTATTCTGCTGCTGCTTGGCGTAGATTTTATTTTCTACTGGGTTCATCGCTGGGGACACGCAATAAATATTATGTGGGCGGCACATTCGCCGCATCATTCGGCTGAGGAGATGAATCTGTTTGTTGCCCTGCGGGCCAGTGTGACACAGCGGTTTTGCTCGTTTCTGTTTTTTTGGCCGCTGACGCTCATCGGTTTTCATCCGGTCCACATTTATATGATGAGCGGAATTCACCTGTTTATTGCGTTCCTACATCACACGGAATTCGTCGGCAAACTCGGCTGGTTTGAGAAATATTTCACAACGCCGTCACATCATCGTGTACATCACGGCGTTAATCTGCAGTATCTTGATAAGAACTTTGGCGAGTTTTTGATCGTCTGGGACAAGATGTTCGGTTCATTTGCCGAGGAACGCGAACGGGTCGTCTACGGCATCTACGATCACCCCAAAAGCTGGAATCCTATCCGCATCAACTTTCACTACTTTATTGTTTTGTGGCGATACGCGGTCGTGGCTCCGTTTTGGTGGGACAAGATCCGTATCTGGTTCATGCCGGCCGGCTGGCGTCCGCGAGGCCTCGAGCAAAAGGAGCTCGTGGAAATTACAGCCCAAAATCAGATCAAGTTCCGCTCCGCGATGTTTGCGAATGCAAAGCTTTATCTGATCGTGCAATTTGCCGTCGGCGTACTCTTGATGCTCGGCGTGATCTCAAACCTGCTCGGCTGGAGCGGAGTCGAACGCTGGCTCGGGGCCGCCCTGCTTTGGTGGCATATAGTAAATTGGAGCGGCATTCTCGAGGCAAAAAACTGGCTCTGGATCTCTGAAAACCTGCGAATTGCTACCACACTATATGCGTTGATCGCATTCAGCCAGCTTTATCAGCCTTCGGTATTCCTCGTTGCCGTCATCGGAGTTTCGTTGTTTTCATTCATCTGGACAAATCTATATTTGCGTCCCGCCAGCCCTAAATTGGCGGCCGCCTAGGACAAATGGGTTCGATCATGAAAAGACTCATATTCTTACTTACACTCGTAATCTTCACCGCTGCCGCCGTGTCCGCACAAAAAAATGAGACGGCGGCGATCCGCAAGATCATGGAGGAACAAGCTGCGGCCTGGAACCGCGGCGACCTCGATGCATTCATGCTCGGGTACTGGCGCTCGGACAAACTCGCGTTTGTCTCCGGTGACACGGTCACGCGAGGTTGGCAGCAGACGCTCGACAATTACAAAAAGTCGTACGACACGAAAGCAAAGATGGGCACCTTAACCTTCAGCGACCTCGAGATCAACGTGCTTTCAAAGGACGCGGCGAGCGTACTCGGCAGTTGGTCGTTGAAACGCGAGACGGACAATCCGAAAGGTAAATTCACGCTACTCTGGCGCAAGTTCCGTGAGGGCTGGCGGATCGTTCACGACCACAGCTCGTAGCTTTTTGAATGCGGCACCTTCTGCTCAAATGATCGACCAGCCATTATGGAATTGTGCGAAATGCGGACGGCCGTTTGTAAAGCCGAACCACCCGCATTCGTGCGGCAAATACTCTGTCGAGTTGTTCTTGAGCGGCAAACCGCCCGAGGCAATTGAACTTTTTCAGCGGTTTCGCGAGATGGTCGAGGCCTGCGGTCCCGTTACGATCGCTCCCGCAAAAACACGGATCGGCTTTCAGGCGAGAATGATATTTGCGGCCGTAAACCGTCTCAGTCGCAACGGCATGAAGTGTCACTTGATCTTCGCCCGCCGTATCGAACATCCACGATTTACAAAGATCGACAAACTCGGCCCTCGCAGTTTTGTAAATCACTTTGAGATAAGATCCGTCGAAGAACTCGACGCCGAGGTTGCAGATTGGCTCGAAGAGGCGTACAAAGTAGGACGACAAGAGCACCTTCGGGCGTAATAATAACTAGAACGGCGATCGCACAAAACTAAAAACCGGCTCGAGCTGTATCTGCTCGTCGCCGATTTTCTTCACAAAAATATTAAGTAGGTCAGTCTATGCCGAGTTCCAGGCTGCTGGCGGCTGTCTTTGCTGATCCGCGATTGCCGTTCCGCAAAAATGTCTCGTAAATTTCTTTGTCGTGGCCGTTGAGACTCTCGATGTGAGCGCCGACCAGAAAGCGCTCCATTGAGGCGTGGATCCCGACCTTTTCATAGCGGCGGCCAACAACCCGCAGATAGACCTTTCCATTTGGCAGATCGATCTCGATATTAAGAGAACGTCCGTGTCCGGCGAGATATTTTTCTTTTATGCGAATTGCGGGAACGAGAAAGGCGATGCCTGTGCGACTGATGTCAACCGTTTCGCCAAGGATGCAGGCGCTGCGGGCAGCCTCTTCGGCACGCTCGGTCTTCATATCGGCGTCGAACCAGATCTTGATCGGAGCTGTGTGGCGACGACGTGCAGATACCATCTTCTCCGACCAGGTTCGGTTGAATTTGGTTATCAGCTCACGGATCATGTTTCTTATGCCTGCGATAAGGGAGACAGAATTTAAGTTATAAACCTATTTTTCAAAAGTTTCAACAGCTTTTCCACATTTTTTTCCACAATCTATTTCTTCAGCGGTTTGCCGCCGTTGTCCTTGCTCTTTATGTCGAGTTTATCTAGCAAAAACGACAGTTTGCCGCTCTTTCCGTACTCGGCCGGCGTAGCGTTGGCGAAGTAACTTTTCTTGTCCGAAGCGAGTTTTATCTCGTAGTTATAACCCGTCGATTCGCTCGATGTAATGTCGTCGGGCAACAAGTTTGCACCAACGAGCGCCTGTAGATCACCAAAAGACCCATTATTCTGGGCTGAAAAGACAAGCTGAGCCTTGGCGATACGACGAAGCATGGCTTGGGCCTCTTCGTGGTGAGCCTCGATGCGCAGGTTGTAAAAATACTGTTTGCCCTCGGCTTTTATGCGTTTTTCGCCCTCGGCATCGACGGTCAGCATCACCCACGCATCACCCTCGCGACGCAGTTTGATGGGCTGAGCTTCGCGTTTCCCGGTCTCGGCGTTTGGGATGTTGACTGTGACGGTCGCGTTTTCGCCCGAGATGATTTCGCCGTTTATCTCAAGCTCGGCCGGAACCTGGCCGGCAAGCGCTTCAAAATCCAGTGAAAAATCTTGCAGCTCTGTGTCGGTCAAACCCTCGATCGCGGGTCGCAGATTTGTTAAGAACAACGCCTCTTTGAACTTCTTCTCGCGGAGCTTTGCATAAAACGCACGGACCGTATCGGCCGGACCGCCCGCGTCGATCTCGATCGTCGCGCCCTTACTGGTTGTCGAATTTGAGGTGGAACTGCCGCTAGCGGATGAGTTAGCGACGACTTTCGTTTCAGTTGGCGAACAAGCGCAAATTACGCCGAGCATCGAGATCAAGACCAGCCGCAGCGTAAAAGAGCAAAAATTAAGAGTTTTCATCAGGGGACAACCGTTAGAAAAAGCCAGTAAATTGTAATGATTTGGGAACTTTGACCGCAAAAAGGCGGCACGTTAATTTTCATTATACGTGCCGCCATCAAAAAGGTAAAACAAAATTTTACTTCAAAGCAATGGTTCAGTTTGAACCTTTCGTCTTCCTTTGCGTTCTTGGCGGCTTCCGCGTGAAAATTCTTTCAACCCATGAAGGAATCTCACGCAAAGACGCGGAGAACGCAAAAGTAAGAGAGGATCAATATTCAAAATGACCCACTACCGTGCTTCAATTTAATCACCCTTGCCCTTCATCAGGCGCTCGCGGCCGACGAGATAGAGAACAACACAGATCACCAGGAACGGAACCGCGCCGAGCCACCATGCCGAATCACCGCCAAAGAACGGGTTGCTCTTCTTGGCCCAATCCGCCGAAGCGTTTGATATCGACGAAAGCGTGTCGGAAAACGCAAATATCGCGAACAAGATGCCCGCGACCGCCGCTCCGGCAATATAGCCTGACGCCATCAGAACGCCGTGCGATTTGTCGGTCTCGGCGACGATCTGCTCTTCGGTCAGGTTGTCTTTAGCGAGCTTGCGCTTCAGATAGAGATCGACGATCTTGCGAATAACGCCGCCGACAAAGATCGGCATCGACGTCGCGATCGGCAGGTAAAGACCGACGGCAAACGCCAGCGAGGGCACGCCGACGATCTCGAGCATTACCGCGATCATCGCGCCGATCAACACGAGTCCCCAGGGCAGATCCTGACCCAAAACGCCCTTGATGATATAGCTCATCAACGTCGCCTTTGGCGCGTCGTAGCGCGTCAGTTTATTGCCGTTCTCGTCCTCCTTGACGACGCCGTTAATCGCGGGATCGACAAGATAGACAGGCTGACCCTGATTATTTACAAGGTACTTACCTATCTGCCCGGATTTCGGATCCGTGTTTTGCCAGACGCGATATTGCGTCGTGTCTGTAGCGTATGTGCCCGTATGGACGGTCTCGCTCTTGATCTTGCCGCCGTCGCGAAAGAGCTTATCCTCAGTGACCGAGAAACCCGGCGGAAATGCTTTTGCGTCGACCTTCTGGTAGTACGTACCGCCGGTGTTCAAATAGAGCAGCAGCGGACCCAACACAAGCGCCGATGCGAGCGCGCCGACGAGAATTGCGATCTGCTGACGCCGCGGTGTTCCGCCGACGAGAAAGCCGGTTTTAAGATCCTGCGACGTTGTGCCGCCATTCGACGCCGCGATGCAGACGATGCCGCCGATCGAGAGCGCCGTCACAAAATACGGATCAGGCGCCGTCCAGCCGAGAGCTAAAAACACAAGGCACGTAAACAGGAGTGTGGCGACCGTCATTCCCGAGATCGGGTTTGACGATGAACCAACCTCGCCGGTCAATCGCGACGACACGGTCACAAACAAAAAGCCGAGAATGACGATGAGTATCGCGCCGAAGATCGACACGACAGGATGCTCGAAGATACTCAGGCCAAGCTGCGGCGAGAGAAGGATCGCGGCTAGCAAAACGATGACGCCGATGATGACATATTTCATCGACAGATCTTGATCGGTGCGCGGCAGCTTCATGCCGTCGGCGTCGTTGCCGCCGCCGCGAAGATCGGCAAGACCTGACTTCAGACCGTGCCAGATCGTCGGCATCGAGCGCGCGAGCGAGATGATACCCGCCGCCGTCACCGCACCGGCGCCGATATACAAAATGTATTCGCCGCGGATCTGTCCGGGCGACATTTCGGCGATATTTTTACCCACCGCCGGTGCGAGTGGATTAGTCAGTGCCTCGCCAAAATACTTGATCAGCGGAATTAAGATCAGATAAGACAAAACGCCGCCGCCGAGCATGATCGCTGAAATATACGGCCCGATGATATAGCCGACGCCGAGCAAAGCGGGGTTGTTTTCGAGGTGGATCGAACCGCCCTTTAGCACGTTGTCCGGCAGATCTTTGCCCGGCTCGGGGTTCCACGCCGAAAAGACGTCCATCAGCGATTTGTAAATAAAGCCGATGCCAAAGCCCGTCGCGATGATCTTGCCGCGATGCAGAACTTCTTCGTCTGAGGAAGTTTCGCCGCCGCCTTCGTGGGCCGCTTCGCGAGATTCCTTCGACGCGCCGGCGATCAAAACTTGTGCGCACGCCGTGCCCTCGGGGTATTTGAGCAGTCCGTGCTGATCCTTGATAAGCGCGCGTCTTAGCGGGATCATCATGAGAATTCCCAGCAAGCCGCCAAGCACCGCGACCAATGTCACGCGCCAGATCTCGAGATCGAATCCGAGTATGAGGATCGCGGGCATCGTCACACCGACGCCAAACGCGATCGACTCGCCAGCCGAGCCGGCGGTCTGCATCACGTTCGACTCAAGGATAGTCGCGTCGCGCACGCCGACCTTCGACAGCATGCGAAACAGCGTGATCGCGATAACCGCAACCGGTATCGACGCCGAAACTGTCAGTCCCGTCTTCAAAACCAGATACAGCGACGACGCGCCAAAGATGATGCCGAGCAAGGTTCCGACAACGAGCGGAAACGGCGTCAATTCACGCAGCTTCGCACCATCCGGAATGTATGGACGAAAGTTTTCGAGAAACGGATTCTTCATGATCGAGATCGGCTCCTTTTAGTGATGGACTTTTTCGCGAGGAAAGCTACTGCAAGGAATTTACACCGCAAAACTGGAAAACGCAACGCTTGAGACAGCGGTGTTAGCAATCGCCGCCTCTTTCGCCACCCGCGTAAATCTACTAAACTGCGTTGTATGAAAACAGTTTTCTTTCCTTTGCGGTCTTTGCGTCTTTGCGTGATACTTCTTCTCCTCGCCACCGCGGTCGCCGCCCAGACCGTTCCGTCGCCGTCGGATGTTCTCGGCTTTACACCCGGCGACGACCGCAAGCTCGCGAGCTGGGCTGGCGTCGTTGACTATTTTAAGAAGCTCGACGCCGCCAGCGACCGCATGATCTTCGAGGAGATCGGCAAGACGACAATGGGCGCACCGTTTGTTTACGCGACGATCTCAAGCCCTGCAAATCTTAAGACGATCGAAAAATACAAAGCTATCAACGCCAAGCTCGCCGACCCGAGAAAAATCGGAACGCGGACGCCCCCGTCCGCATCTTCTGCTGCCGTGCAGAAACTCATCGCGCAGGGCAAAACCATCGTCCTCATCACCTGCGGCATACACTCGACAGAGGTCGGTTCGACGCTCTCCTCGACGCTGATCGCACACCGACTAACAAGCAGCAACGAACCTGAGATAAAGAAAATTCTCGACAACACGATCATCCTCCTCGTGCCGAGCCTCAACCCCGACGGCGTGGACATCGTAAAAAACTGGTACGACAAAACGCTCGGAACACCATACGAGGGCACCGAGCCGCCCGAGCTTTATCACAAATACGTCGGCCACGATAACAACCGCGACTGGTACGCCTTTACGCAGGTCGAGACGCAGCTCACCGTCGATAAAATTCACAACGTCTGGCACCCGCAGATCGTCCACGACATTCACCAGCAGGGAGCGAACGGCTCGCGGCTCTTCCTGCCGCCGTATATGCAGCCCGTCGAACCGAACGTGCCAAAGCAGATCGTCGAGGGCTTCACCGAACTCGGCAATTACATGGCGGGCGAAATGCGTAAAAAAGGCTTCCAGGGCGTTACGACAAACTCGACCTACGACGCCTGGACGCCGGCACGCGCGTATTCGCACTATCACGGCGGCGTGAGGATATTGTCCGAGACCGCCTCGGCACGCATTGCATCGCCGATCACGGTTAAGTTCGAAAACCTGCGCGCCGGCTCAGACGACGGCTACGACCCAAAGGTCGAGTCGGCAAACTTCGGCCCAGTTTGGCGGGGCGGTGAATGGAAGTTAAGGAACATCACCGACACCATGACCACCGCCGCGTTTACGCTGCTCAATCACGCGGCGGATAATCGCGAAAGATGGCTGTCGAGGTTTTATGAGATCGGGAAAGAAGCCGTGCGGCCGAGGAAAGACGGCGAGACGTTCGCCTACGTCTTCGAGCCGAAGCCAGAAGTAAAACGCACAGCTGAATCGGACAGCTCCGGCAAGTATCTGGATGAAAGGTCACGACAGGACCATCTGCTCTCGCTCTTTGAGATGGCAAGCGTAGAGATCGACTCTCCACTGGCGTTCGCTGCAGATGGGAAGAAATATCCCCGTGGAACGAAGGTCATCAGGATGGCCCAACCTTACGGAGGTTTCGTTAAAACGCTCCTCGAAAAACAAGTCTACCCTGATCTAAAGGATGCCAGCGGGAATCCGATACCGCCTTACGACGTCACCGCCCACTCGCTAAATCTTTTGATGGATGTTGATATCGTCGAGGTCCGAAAGCCTTTTACATTACGAGAGCCGCGAGAAGGCTCGGGGGCGGGTTCCGGTTCGGGCTTTGGGGTCAGCCATCCTCCAGATTACGTTGTGTATAAATCTCAACCACCAAGTATGGATGAAGGTTGGACTCGTTGGCTGCTAACAGAAAGTTCCTTCTATCCAGACATGCCGCGGTATGGATCGATTGAAGACAAACGACTTCGTTCTGGAGATTTCGGCCGGGGATATTTCACCATCGACGCGATCATCTTCCCCGACCAACCGCCCGCACAAATCCTCAACGGCTATGCAAAAGGCTCGATGCCGGATGAATACACGGGCGGCGTCGGGAAAGAAGGCGTTGAGAATCTGAAAAAGTTTGTCGAGGCCGGCGGGACGCTCGTATTTCTAAACCGCTCGACGGAATTTGCGATAGAGCAGTTCAATTTGCCGATCCGTAACGTCGTCAGCGGCCTCGACCGAAAGGCGTTCTTCATTCCCGGTTCGATCTTGCGCACCGAACTCGACACCGCGCATCCGATCGCAAAGGGCATGCCGCAGCAGTCGATCGCGTGGTTCGAGAATAGCCCGGCATTCGAAATCGAGGCAGTAGACATGAGACATGAGACGGGAGAGAAACCGGCGTCTCCTGTCTCCGGTCCCTCGTCTCCTGTCTCAGTGAAGGTGATCGCTGCGTACCCAAAGAACTCCAAGGACATACTTCTCTCCGGCTGGGCGCTTGGTGCCGAAAGAATTGCCGGCAAAGCGGCGCTCGTCGAGGTCCGCATCGGCAAGGGCAAGATCATTCTGTTCGGCTTTCGCCCGCAGTATCGCGGCCAGTCACTGGCGACCTTTCCCTTGTTGTTCAACGCGATCTCTCAATGAAGAAGAATCGAACGGGGATTTACGCGGAAAAAGTGCCGATAGCCATGTGTTTGAAGAGATCTTTCCAGATATTTTTTCGACCCGCGCAGATCCATTTTTTTCGTGTTTATCCGCGCTCGATTTCCGTGTATGCTAGTCTCACCTTTCACAGATGAACGAAGACATCCAAGAAACGCGCCTCGATAACGGCCTCGTCGTGCTCACCGACCGGATGCCGGGCGTTCGCTCGGTCACGCTTGGGTTCTTTTACCGAACGGGCGCGCGGCACGAGCCGGCGGAGCTTAACGGCATCACGCACTTTATCGAGCACACTGTCTTTAAGGGCACAGCGGAAAGGAGCACCCTCGACATCGCCATCGCGCTGGACCGCCTCGGCGGCACGCTCGACGCTTTCACGACGCACGAGGAAACCGGCTTTGTTCTAAAAGTCATCGACGACCAGCTCGATACTGCGTTCGACTTGCTCGCCGACATGCTCGAGAACCCGCGTTTTGAAGAGCAAGACCTCATCAACGAACAACACGTCATCATCGAGGAGATGAAGATGATCGACGATAATCCGGAGGAGCTACTCGGCGAGATCTTTCAACGCGAATTCTTCGCCGGCGACCCGCTCGGTCTCTCGATACCGGGAACACCCGAAACGGTCAAAACCTTTGATCACGACAGGACGCGAGAGTATCACGAGAAACATTTCACACCGGCTAATCTCGTGATCGCGGCTGCCGGAAATCTTGATAATGATCGAATGTGTCTGCTCGCTCAGTCGCTGGCAAAGAATCAACCGGTCCGCGAAACGCCGCCACCCGTGCTTAGTCAGGCAGGGAGCTCTGGCCCGGCGACAACTCCCGCGTTCATCGTAAAGCATCGTGCCGACCTCGAACAGGCGCACCTACTGATCGCAACGCGATTCGTCGCCGCGCCGGATGACCGTCGTTACGCTGCCGATCTTCTCGCAACGATCCTCGGCGGCGGCACGTCGAGTCGGTTGTGGCAGAAGATACGCGAAGAACGCGGCCTCGCCTATAGCGTCGGTGCAGGCGCGGTGATGTATCAAGATGTTGGCAACTTTTCGGTCGCTGCCGCAACATCGCCCGAACAAACCCGCGAGGTCGTCGATCTTTCAATAGCTGAAATGCGCGATGTCGTCCGGAACGGCGTCACTGCCGACGAGCTCGAACTGGCAAAACAGCAGTCGCGCGCATCCATTCTGCTAAGCCTAGAGGACTCCGCCTCTCGCGCCGGCACGCTCGCCCAAAGCGAGATGACACACGGCAGGCAGATCTCGGTAGACGAAACGATCGATAGCATCAACGCCGTCACACTCGACGATTGCCAGGCCATCGCCATCGAGTTCTTCCAAACCGACCGCATTGCATTCGCTGCTATCGGCGACATCAAGTCCGACACGCTCACCCGCGATGACCTGACATTGTGACGTCGGCGTTTCATTGCTTGGAGATTCGACATCTCATTAATACAATTGCCGAATGAAGTCATTGTCTCGGAAAACACTCATAGGAATTGTCTTGGTCATCCTCAGTCCCTTGGTTGGAATTGCCGGCGCCATTTGGAGCGTTTACCGTAGTTTTGAGGCGATGGAAAGGAACGAGTCGGCCGGCATCGGTGCCGTCGGTGGCGAAATCCTGAGTGCACTGATCTTCACGATCGCAGGTATCATCGGAACCATTGTCGGCGTTCTTTTGATCGTATTTGGAATACGTCGAGCTAGCCAATCGTGACGTATTTTATTGGGTCTTCGATTCCCGCCTGCTGAAACCCACGCAACCTGAGAGCGCACGAGTCGCATGTGCCGCACGCAATGTCGCTTGAGCCATAACACGACCACGTCAGATGAAGCGGAGCTTCAAGCTCGACGCCCTTTTTTACGATATCCGCTTTTGTAAGATGAATGATCGGTGTGCGAATTTCGATGCGTGTGTCCGGTTTTGTGCCCGTGTCGATCACCCTCTGAAACGCCTCGTAAAACTCGGGCCGGCAGTCGGGATAACCGCTGCTGTCCTCAGCAACTGCGCCGATGTAGATCGCGCGCGCGCCGACAACCTCGGCCCAGCTCACCGCAACCGAGAGCATATGCGCATTGCGAAACGGGACATAGCTCGTCGGAATCTCAGCCGACGCGAGATCGGCATCGGTGACGGCGACGGACTCGTCCGTAAGCGACGAACCGCCGATTTTTGCAAGATGTTCGATCGAAACATCGAGCCTTTTTTCAACGCCGTAGTGATCGGCAATGTCGTTGAACGCCTGCCGCTCTCTCGCCTCAGTTCGCTGACCGTACCTCACATGCAAAAATGCGAGGTCTTCCGTCTCACGTGCAGCGATCGCCGCCGTGACGCAACTGTCCATCCCGCCGGAGACGAGAACGATTGCGGATCGCGGATCACGGATTGCAGATTCCTTCATACTCAAAAGTTCTAAGTTCTTCTTTGCGTTCTTTGCGGCTTTGCGGGGAACCTCCCAGACTATAGGTTGTTCACGACCCGCGTGATGCCGTCCTTTATGAGCGGAGTGTTAAAGTTTTTGAGCAGACCGAGTTTCATATCCATTAGTCGAAGATACGTTCGGAGTTGCTTTGGATGAACAGGCGCGACCGCCTCCACTGACTTTATCTCGACTACGACCTTTCCGCCCACGATCATGTCTGCCCTGAAACCAATATCGAGCTTGACGCTCTCCCACACGACCGGCATCGGCTGTTGAGTTACAACCGTCAGCCCGCGTTTCAAGAGTTCGTGTTCAAGAACCGCCTCATAAACCGACTCGAGCAGGCCGGGGCCAAGTCTCGTATGAATCTGAAATGCACAGTCGACGATTATTTTCGCGATGTCGTTTTCGTGCATAAAGCAAGTTTCCCGCAAAGACGCAAAGACCGCAAAGAAGAGTAGAGAAATTTATGGGGCGGTTTTGGGCGGTTCAATATGTAGTGATTTGAGTACCTCTATGGTTCTCCCTTTGCGTCCTTTGCGGCTTTGCGGGGAATTCTTCTCCTCAAACACCTCTCGTCTCGGCACCCCAAATATATTTGTGCAACTGCAGGTTGAGCCTGACGCGCAGGCCGCTCCGTGAAATCTCCGACGCGATCTCGGCGAGATTTTTGATGCCGTGAACCGGCGAGATCAAAACCTCTTTTGCCCGCTTTTCGAGGTCATATTTTGCGATCACGTCTTTTGCGAACTCCCAGTCCGCGAGATCGGCGATGACGAATTTTACTTCGTCGCGGTCGGGCCGCAGCCGTTCGAGATTCGGCCAGTGATTTCGTTCCGACTCGCCCGAGGCCGGACATTTTACATCGAGGATGATCGCCGCTCGCGGATCGACATCATCGGTTGCGACATATCCGCCCGTTTCGATCAGGACCTCGTAGCCGCGCTCGCAAAGCTCTGTAATAAATGGAAAAGCGTCTTTTTGCGCTAAGGGCTCGCCGCCGGTGACCTCAACAAGATCGCAGCCGAATTCATCGAGCTCTGCAAATATCTCGTCGAACGACTTCTTCTCGCCGCCCGTGAAAGTGTATTCGCTATCGCACCACCGGCAACGCATCGGGCAGCCCGTCAGCCGCACAAACGCGCACGGCCGTCCGGCGTGCGACGACTCGCCTTGGATCGAGAGAAAAATTTCTGTGACGCGTAAATCCACAACTATTCAAACAGGATGTACAGGATAATCAGGATAGATGGTTCGTCCGGTTCCTGTCTATCCTGGCCATCCTGTTTGAAACGAACTTTTTGAGTTAGAATCATTTTATATGCGAGCACATTTAAAGAAGTTCATAGACCAGATGGACGAAAATTCCGTTGCGATCATACCGGCGGCGCACGAGCAGACGCGAAGTTACGACACTGAGTTCAAGTTCAGGCAGGACAGTGATTTTTGGTATCTGACCGGCTTTCCCGAACCTGACGCGATCGCCGTGATCACGAAGGGTGCGAAAAATCCATACACGCTGTACGTACGACCGCGAAACCTCGAGATGGAAACCTGGTTTGGCCGTCGTCAGGGCGTCGAGGGCGCGGTGAAAAATTACGGCGCCGACAAGGCGTTTTCGGTCGAGAAGTTTGCCGCTGATCTCGGCAAGATTCTCGACGGCGTCGACAAACTTTATTATCGCTTTGCCGTCGATAAGGGGCTCGACCAGCAGATCTTGAACTACTTTACCGAACAGCGCGTTCGTCGTCTCAAAACCGCGTATCCGCCGCACACGATCATCGACCCGACGCCGATCATCGGCGACATGCGCCTGCACAAGACCGCAAAAGAGGTCGACTATATGCAAACGGCCGCGACCATCGCCGCCGAGGCCCACATTCTCGCGATGAAAAAGGTCAAGCCCGGCATGAACGAATCGCAGGTCGAGGCGCTGATGGAAGCATACATGAAGGACAAAGGCGCGAGCGGCGTCGCATACAACTCGATCATCGGCGGTGGTGACAACGCGACGATCTTGCACTATGTCGAAAACAACATGCCACTCAAGGACGGCGATCTGATCTTGATCGATGCGGGTGCCGAGTATAACGGCTACGCGTCTGACATCACTCGCACATTTCCGGTAAACGGCAAATACACAAAAGCGCAGCGTGAAATTTACGACGTCGTGCTCGACGTGCAGCTTCAATGCATCGAGTACACAAAGGTCGGCAACACGGTGCGTGGCCGTCAGGAATTCTCGATCGAGCTGCTAACCGAGGGCATGAAGAAACTCGGTCTGCTAAAGGGCAAGACAAAAGATCTGATAAAGAAAAAATCGTACATGAAATACTACATGCACGGCGTCGGCCACTACCTCGGTCTCGATGTGCACGATGCGGGGCGTTACTTTCACGATCAACAGGCGCGCAACTCGCGCAAATTCGCACCCGGCATGGTGCTCACGGTCGAGCCCGGTCTATACATTCCGCCGGACGACAAGTCGGCGCCGGCAAAGTATCGCGGCATCGGCGTGCGCATCGAGGACGACGTGCTTGTCACAAAGGACGGTAATGTTAATCTGACCTCGAAGGTGCCAAAGAACATCGACGAGATCGAAGCATTGATGCAGAAACGCCGTTAGTCAGAGCGGCGGCCAGCTTCGCGAAGTATGAACACGAACGAAATCATCAAAAATCTGCCCGCCCTCTTCTGTGCGTTGTTCGTCGCGATACTGTTTATTCAGTCAGGCCTCGACAAAGTTTTTGATTGGAAAGGAAACCTCGACTGGCTTACAGGTCATTTTTCAAAGTCTTTCCTTGCTCCGTTTGTAACGCCGATGTTGGCAACCGTTACACTGATGGAGATCGCGACCGGCGTGCTCGCCGCCGTAGGAATAATTTATTTTCTTGCGACCGGTTCGCTGAGTTTGATCGTCTATGCCTCGATCATCGGAGCCGCGTCGATAACGGCGCTGTTCTTTGGTCAGCGCGTCGCTAAGGATTATGCCGGTGCGGCCGTTCTAGTGCCGTATTTTATCCTGCTTGTAATTTTGATGATCTTAACTAATCCGTTTGTTAAGAATTAGTAGTTGCGGTCAACATGAACAGAAAAAGCCCCGGGTGTGGAACCCGAGGCTTTTTATTTTTCGCTGAAGCAACCGTTAGTAACTCCGAATATTCAGAATCTGACCGAGGATCGATCCGAGGATGTTCAGTGTTCCGCCGTTATTCGAACCATACTGATAGTCGCCATCATAATCGTCCTGGTACCGACTGTTTGATCCGTCCTCGTAACCGCGCTGGAAACCTTGGCGGAAATAGTACTGGTACTGACTTCGGTCAACGTAGGACTGATAGCCATAGGTTCCGCTCTGGTACACGTGCGAATTCGAATAGCTTATGCGTCTGCGGTCGTCGCGGTCATTGCGTCCGGCCTCGAAGCCCTGACGATAACCTTCGTTGACAGCCTGTCTCAGCAATTCCGCGCCGCGGTTGTCGGTGTGGTAGTACGAGCCGTTGCGACTAACCCGATAGCGTCCGTTGCGGTTGGTGTTCGCATTGGCGTTGCCGCGATAATAACCCATGCCTCGCGAACGGTCGTTGCCGCTGTGCTTATCCTGCCGGTTCCAATCATCCTGACGTTTACGCTCGGCCTTCGCACGCTCCTTGTCCATTTTCTCGAGCCTCTTGTCGGCTTTGCGTTCCTGTTTTTGATCTTTTCCACGATTGCCTTGGGCGTTAGCCATTTCGCTCGTTCCCAAAATCGCAACCAAACCGAATGCCGCCACCGCGGCCAAATTTTTAAGATTAAATGTTTTCATAATGACTCCTTGTTTGCCCTTTGAACTGAATCATCGGGACTTCAATGATCGACAATAAAAATGTTATCAATCCACGGCCAAGTACATCACAATCCGCGTGCCACGGAGCTAGACCCCAATATTCGGCTAGGTTTAGAGTGCGAAGAGAGATTCTCGGATAAAGGAAGACGCCCTGTATCGTGCGCATATTGCGCGTATGGTCTTCTTTGTAAAGCGGAAATCGACCGGTATTGCATGGCCGGCTAACTTACCGACTCGGGCGCTCAATAGTGAATTTCACTTTGTAATGCTTCTTATCGACTGGCCTGTCCGCATGCGGATACGGCGTGAGGTTGTCGATCGTGATCGCCCAGCCGTCGAAGATGTCGCCCTTTGGACCGAGGTTTGTGTTGAACTCGAAGATCTGCGAGCGGCGCGCACCAATGATCTGAACTTTAACCTTCGCGTTCCCCGCCCAGATGCAGTCGACACCTGTCGGGCATCGCGAATCTTCGGTCACCTCGAGAAACTTGATCTTCAAGCGGCTCTTTTTCGCGGTTTTTTGTTTACCGACGCCGAGGGTGAGAGTTTCTCTTGAGCGTGCCTGTCCAAATGCCGTCATCGAAAAGATAAAGAAAAGCGCCGTCGCTAGCGTTAGTAATCTCATAATAAGTAAAAGACGGAAGTTTGCGACTTCCGCATCATTAGAGCACGAACAACCGCCCCTAGTTGCAAACAAACTCAGGCCGCGACGGACGCTCCGGCCTTGATCTTCTCCTCGATAGCGCGTGCAAATTCGTTTGTCTTTGCGGTGCCGCCGAGATCGCGCGTGATCGATTTCCCGTCGGCAAAGACGGCGAGAATTGCGTCGTGCATTTTTGTCGCGGCGTCGCGTTCGCCGATGTGATTCAGCATCTGAACTGCGGACAACATCAACGCGGTTGGGTTTGCGATTCCCTGTCCCGCAATATCGGGCGCCGAGCCGTGTACTGCTTCGAAAACCGCGCCGAGTTCCCCGATATTCGCGCCCGGAGCGAGCCCGAGACCGCCGATCAGACCGGCGCAAAGATCCGAGACAATGTCGCCGTAGAGATTTTCGAGCACCATTACGTCAAACTGCTCGGGGCGCATGACGAGCTGCATGCAGCAGTTGTCGATGATCTTGTCGTCGGCCTCGATATCGGTAAATTCTTTTGCGACATTGTAGAAACACTCAAGGAAAAGACCGTCCGAGAGCTTCATGATGTTCGCCTTGTGAACGGCCGTTACTTTTTTGCGGTTGTTGTCTCGCGCGTACTCAAACGCATATCGCGCGATGCGCGTCGACGCCTTTTCCGTAATGACTTTCAGGCTTTCGACAACGCCGGGAACAACCGTGTGTTCGATGCCAGAATACAAACCCTCGGTATTTTCGCGGACGATGACGAGATCGAGTTCGGGATAACGACAAGGCACGTTTGGCAGAGCTTTGACCGGACGCACATTTGCGTAAAGATCGAGCGCCTTTCTCAGGCCGACATTCACTGAAGTAAAGCCCTTGCCGACCGGCGTCATTATCGGCCCCTTTAGCGAGACCTTGTTGCGGCGCATCGCGTCGATGGACGCCTCGGGGAGCGTTTCGCCGTATTTCTCCAGCGCCTGCGCGCCGAGTATCTGCGTTTCCCAATCGATATCAACACCAGTGGCCTCGATCACGCGAACTGTTGCCGCGACAATTTCGGGCCCAATGCCGTCGCCGGGTATTAGCGTAATAGTGTGTTTCATAAGCTGTGTCCTATAATAAACGGCGGACGAAAGGCGGACAAGACAGCTCAAGATGAATTCGGATGTGTTAATAATCGGCGGCGGCGTGATCGGTCTCTCGATCGCTCGTGATCTGCATCAAAAAGGCGTAGCAAAGATCACGATCGTCGATAAGGGCGTCTGCGGAACTGAGTCATCGTGGGCAGCAGCCGGGATGTTGGGCCCGCAAGCCGAGGCTGCCGAGGGCGGTGCATTCTTTGATCTTTGCTGCTCATCTCGCGATCTGTTTCCCGCACTCGCCGATGAACTGCTCGACGAGACGGGCATCAATATCGAGCTCGACCGCACGGGAACGTTGTATCTCGCCCTCACTGACGAAGATTTAGAAGTCCTCGATGAAAGATTGAGATGGCAGAAAAAGGCCGGCTTGGCCATCGAGCACATGGGCGCAGAAGCAACGCTTCGCTTAGAACCGAATGTGTCAAAGGATCTCTGCGGCAGTTTGTTTTTTCCGAACGATTGGCAGGTTGAAAATCGCAAACTGGTGTCGGCGCTCACGCGATACGCCGAACTTAACAACATTCGTGTTATCGAAAACCGTGCCGTAAAAAGCTTGATCGTTGAAAAGAGCCGCGTCACGGGCGCCGAAACCGACGCCGGAGCGATCAATGCCGACAAAACGATTGTTACAACCGGCGCATGGACGTCGCTCATCAAACTCGGCGCTGCCCATATGCCGATAAACGTTGAGCCGGTACGCGGCCAGATAATTGCGTTCCAGACGCACGATAAGATGTTTCGTCACGTCGTATACTCGCGTCGCGGTTATGTTGTTCCGCGGCTGGACAATCGGATCCTGGCGGGTTCGACGACCGAGAAGGTTGGTTTTGACAAATCGACTACCGCTGATGCGGCGCATGATCTACATAAAATGGCAGCCGAAATTGCGCCAAAACTTAGTGATCTGACCGTTGCAGATCACTGGTCAGGCCTGCGTCCGTTTGTCGGCGACGGTTTGCCGGTTATCGGCGGTATTGCAGGTCTCGACGGCTTGTCGATCGCAACCGCGCATTATCGCAACGGCATTCTGCTCGCACCGATCACGGCGAAAATGATCGCCGAAAGGCTCGTTGGCGATGGCGACGACGCTGTTTCCGAAGCGTTCGGCGCCCATAGATTCTGCTACGCCGCGGTTGCTCAGTAATAAGAAGATGAAGAAGTTTTTGCCATTAATATTTGTCGGATTGTGTGTTGTCACCGTAGCCCAATCTCGGCGCGTTCAACAGACGAACCCAACCAATCAACCGGCCGTAACCTCGGTTAAACCGGACGAAACCGTCAAACAGTTGTTTGACGAGGCGAATACCTATATAAAAACGAAAGCCGCCGAGTACGAACTGAAGAAAGTTCCGTTTAGCGACCGACTTTATGCTCAGACAAAACTGGAACAGCGTCAGCTTGCGGCAAAACACGCAGCCGCGGCCGCCACCCGCACAAACCTGGCCGGCGAGGACTACTACTATCTCGGGATGCTGCATTGGATCGCCGAAAATCTCGATGGCACTGCCGAGAACTTAAGTAAGTTTGTCGGAGGCGAGAGCGCGCCGGTCGAGCGCGCACAGACGGCTAGATCGATAATCGTCGTCGTGTTCGCAAAACAGAAAAAACTCGTCGACGCAGAAAAGATCCTCGCCGAATATCTTGCGAAAGAACCGACGAAACTAACCGAGCGTGCACGCATGGCGGGCGAGATGGCAAAGGCCTATCAGGCCGCAAAAGATTTTACGCGGATGACGCCGCACGCAGAGCAAGGCTACGCGGCGTCAAAGGCGTTGTTGAAAGACGCAACCTCGCGCGCACGCGGTCTCAACGAGATCCTCGACGCCGGCATGCTGGTTTACGAGGCGTTTCGTGACCTCGGCGAGCGCGCAAAAGCCGAAGCGGCTCTCGATGACATGCGCGTCACGGCCGCCGAGGTCGGCTCAACGAGTTTTTATTATTACGCGGTCGATCAGAAGATAAAGTTTCTCATCGAGACGGGACGTAAACCCGCGGCGCTCGAGTTTTATCAGACGACGCTAAAAAATACGGGCCTCGATTTTACCGACAGAGCCTACCAAAACGACATAAATACGAGGCTCAAGAAGCGCGATAAGCACTACAAGCTGCTGGGCGACTCGGCGCCTGAGCTGCCGCTCGCCGATCAATGGTTTCCGGGCAATAGACGCTCGCTCGCATCGCTCAGGGGCAAAGTCGTGCTGCTCGATTTTTGGGCAATGTGGTGTCAGCCATGTTTCGAGGCCTTTCCTCACTTGATAGAGTGGCAACAGGATTACGCCGGTGACGGCCTCGAGATACTCGGCGTAACACGCTATTACGGCGAAGTAAACGGAATGGACGCCGATCCCGCGGCTGAGATCGCCGAACTCAAGCGCTTTCGCTTGCGAGAGCGGCTTCCATACGATTTTGTCGTCGGCGACGGACAGGCGATGCAGTTGATGTATGGAGCGACCGGCTTGCCAACCGCGGTTTTGATCGATCGCAATGGGGTTGTTCGATATATCGAAACGGGCACGAGCCCCGCGCGTCTCGAACAGATCCGCGAAATGATCGTCAAACTGATAAACGAAAAATAGGAAAACAATTTGTGCCGAAAACTAAACGACAGAGCAGCGGCAAAACGCAGGGGCTTTACGATCGCATTGCCGACGTACATCATCTGACGATGAAGCTCAACCGATACGCGAATTCGGTCGCCAAATACCTAAATTCACTCGACCTCAATTTACACTCTGACTCTCTCGTACTCGATGCCGGCAGCGGAACGGGGATTATCACACAGGCATTTCATTTGTCGGGCTTGCCCGCCCGGCGGATCGTCTCGCTCGATCTGTCGCTAAGATCGCTCCGGGTTGCCCGCGAAGAGCTTGCAGAAAAACCAAAGTTCCTCGATCGAACGGCTTTTGTTGAGAGCAATGTGCTCGCGATGCCGTTCCCTGACGAGACGTTTGACATCGTACTGACCTGCGGCGTGCTCGAATACACACCGCTCGACACGGGTCTCGGCGAGATCGCACGCGTTCTCAAGCGCGGCGCTCCGCTCGTGCTGATTCCGGTAAAACCCTCGATCGTCGGCTCGATGCTCGAGCTGCTCTATAAGTTCAAGATTCACCCGCTCGATAGCGTTCGTGCGGCCTCGGAGCGTTACTTCAAGATACTCGGCAATCATGAGTTCCCGATCACCGAACCGATCTCGTGGTCGAAAACGATCTTTCTACTTGAAAAGAAATGAGCGGTTTGCCATTGATAATTGCCCATCGCGGCGCAAGTGCCATTGCGCCCGAGAATACGCTCGCGGCATTTAGCGCCGCGATCGACGCCGGAGTCGACGGCATCGAGTTTGACGTGCAGCTCGCACGCGATGGCGTTCCCGTCGTGATACATGATACCGATCTGCGCCGAACCGCCGGCGTGAGCGAACGCGTCGCTGATCTCACCTCCGCTCGGCTCGGCAAAACGGACGTCGGCTCGTGGTTTGCGCCGGGCTTCGCGGATGAGAGTGTACCAACGCTCGAACAAACCCTGCATTTGTTGGATGATTTTCGAGGCTTGATCTATATCGAGCTGAAGTGCGAGCTCCATAACTTCAAACCGCTCGCGGCAGGCGTCTGCGACGTGATCCGCGACTCAACATTGCTGCCGCAGATCGTAGTCAAGAGTTTTCGTCTCGCCGCGATTCCCGAAGTCCGCCGCCTTTTGCCCGGCGTTCAAACCGCAGCTCTATTCGAGCCCTCGATCATGACGATCCTTCGCCGGCGGGAATACATCATCGCAATGGCGCGCGAGTTCGGCGCTCATCAAATCTCGCTGCATCATTCGCTCGCTACGCCAAAACTCTGCGCGCTGGCCGCCGCAGCCGATCTACCCGTGACGGTTTGGACGGTCGACGCCGCAAAATGGCTCCAGCGTTGCCGACAACGCGGTATCAAAGCTCTGATCACAAATGATCCGGCAAAGCTGATCGCCGCACGAAACTCAGCAACACCGTGATTCTTGCCACAAAACTGCTTTGGGCATAAACTTGAGAGCGGATGAAAGTTTACAACGACATTCTCGGCCTGATCGGCAATACGCCGCTGGTCAAGGTCAACAACATCACAAAACAGCACAAGATAAAGGCACCCATTTACGCCAAAATGGAGAGCCTCAATCCGGGCTACTCGGTCAAGGATCGTATCGGAATCTCGATGATCGATTGGGCCGAGAAAGAAGGTGTGCTGAAAAAAGGCGGCACGATCATCGAGGCAACGAGCGGCAACACGGGCATCGGCCTCGCACTCGTTGCTGCGGTGCGCGGATACAAGTGTATTTTTGTTCTTACCGATAAGGTCTCTGTCGAAAAGAGGCGGTATCTAAAGGCGATGGGCGCCGACGTCGTCGTCGTGCCCGCCTCAGCCAAACCGGGCACGCCCGACCACTATCACGAAACCGCTGCACGCATCCACAAGCAGACGCCGAACTCGTTTTACCCCGATCAGTACGCTCATCCGGCTAACCCGCGCGCCCATTACGTAACCACAGGGCCCGAGGTCTGGAACGATACCGAGGGTAAGATCACTCACTTCGTCGCGGGTATCGGCACCGGCGGCACGATCAGCGGAACGGGGCGTTACCTAAAAGAACAGAATCCAAAGATAAAAATAATCGGCGCCGATCCCTACGGTTCTATTTTTAAGCCGTACAAAGACTCGGGACACGTACCCGAATCGACGCCCTATCTGGTCGAAGGTATCGGCCAGAGCCTGCCTGTCGGCAACGCCGACATGAGCGTGATCGACGAGATCATCAATGTCACCGACCGCGATTCGTTTGAGCTGGCTCGGCAACTCGGCCGCCGCGAGGGCATTTTCTGCGGCGGATCGACGGGCACTAATTTCGCCGCAGCGTTAAAGGTCGCGCAAGACTTGGACGAATCCGCGCTCGTCGTTTTTATCGTCTGTGACACGGGCGAGCATTACCTGACAAAGTTCCACTCCGATGAGTGGATGAAAGAAAAGCTCCTGCTCGAACCGCAGCGGATCACCGCCGGCCTGATCGCCGAGACAAAAAACTCGGGCGCGCCCGTAGAGCTGATCTTCGTCGCACCCGACGAATTGGTCGCCGACGCATTGCAGAAGATGAGCGACAGCGGTGTAACGCAGATCCCGGTGCTCGAAAATAATCTGTCGGTCGGCAGTCTTCGCGAAAGCCACCTGTTGACAAAGCTGCTTGCTAATCGCGACCTGCTGAGCTCAAAGGTAGCCGACGTAATGGACAAGAGCTTCCCAGTTGTTGATGTCGACACGAGCCTTAACGAAATAAAGACAAAACTCCAGCGTCATCCGGCCGTGTTGATCGAGGATTTCAAGCGCATCACCTCGATCATCACACGCTCGGACGTTTTGGATATTAAGCGTTAATAGAAATTTACTCTGCAAACGCGATGGACGAAAAGCCTGCAAAGGAAAAAGAAACTTCCGGCGAGTGGTCAATGCCCGAGCCCGTATTCCGCTCGTCCGAGGGCGTTTCGCTTAAAGAGATGATGTCTGCTGCCAAGACGGAGGTCGGCTTTGAAGACGAGATCCCGACCGAGATGATGGCCTTCGCGCCCGATGAAGCACCGACGGCAGATGACAAAACGCCAAAGGCGGAGTCCGACGGCGTCGAGCAAGTCGAACCTCACAAACAGAGCGTCCGGGTCAAAGAAAAAAGTCGTCGTCGCCACACGAAAAAGAAACGCACAAAGTCAAAACTAATGCGCGGCCTCGCACTCTTTGTCGGCCTGCTGATCGGCAGCGTTATCCTCGCGGTGATCTACTTTTTGTTCAGGTAACATCATTTTTGTTGGGCATGAACTCAGACCAAGATTTCATTCCATCTATTTATAATTACTGCGACCGCTGGTGCGAGCGGTGTGAATTTACCGCGCGATGCCGAGTGTATTCGATGGAATCTGCACAGACACTCGAAGAGTCGGACGATCCGACGAGCGACGCGATACGCTCAGTCTCACAATCTTTAGCCGAAGCAAAGCAGATGTTGATGGAACACGCCGATGAGATGGGAATAGACATCGAATCGGTGAAGGATGACCCTGAAATCACCGCGAACCTCGAACGTCAACGCCTAGCGGTCGAAAGTTTTGAGGCCGTCGAACTTGCAAAGCGATACGGACTCGATGGTAGGCACGTCCTCGAAACAAGCAGTGATTGGCTCGGTGAAACCGACGACCCGATGCAGGACGAAGTGCTTGAGATCCTACAGTGGTACGTGTTCTTCCTTGCGGCAAAAGTGCATCGTGGCTACCACGGAATCGTCGATCTCGACGGTGACGAAGACTGGGATGCGCTCAATAATGTTCAGTCGGACGCTAACGGCACGATCAAGATCGCGCTGATCGCAATCGAACGCTCGATTCTCGCGTGGACATATCTTCTCTCGAATGATAACAGCGATATTATCCGTCCACAGATCGAACTGCTTGAAAAGATCAGGAGTTTAGTCGAGGCAAGGTTCCCAAACGCAAGGAATTTCATCCGACCGGGATTTGATGAGATCGAGATGGTCATGTGATGTTGCAGAAGCCCGCACGAAGTAAGGGCGCTCGCAGCTAGAATCCTGCTAAGGGCGCCCTTACTTCGTGCGGGCTTCTGCAATGATTACGGATGCGTCATGTCCTCGGCATTTACAAGCTCGTCAAACTTCTCAGCGTCGAGCAGCTCGAGTTCGACGGCAGATTCTTTTAAGCTAATACCTTTTTTGTGCGCATTCTTTGCGATCTTTGCGGCGTTGTCGTAACCGATGTGCTGATTGAGGGCGGTGACGAGCATTAGCGAATTGCGCAAATAGTGATCGATATTTTCGCGATCGAGCTCGATGCCGGCGATGCAGTAATCGACAAACCCGTGACACGCGTCCGTGACAAGGCGTACAGAGTGCAAAAAATTGTGGATCATCACGGGCTTAAAAACATTCAGTTCGAAATTGCCCTGCGAGCCCGCAAACCCTATCGCTGCATCATTCCCCATCACCTGCACGGCGACCATCGTCATCGCTTCGGACTGAGTGGGGTTGACCTTGCCCGGCATGATTGACGAACCGGGCTCATTCTCGGGAAGAGTGATCTCACCAATTCCGCAACGCGGGCCCGAGGCGAGCCAGCGAATATCGTTGGCGATCTTCATCAAACTCGCGGCGAGTGTCTTTAGCGCGCCGCTCGCAAACACTATCTCATCGTGTGCCGAAAGCGCCGCAAACTTGTCCGGATGAGATTTGAAAGGCAACCCGGTGAGTTCCGCGATCCTATCGGCCGCACGCGTCGCAAACTCCGGATGCGAATTCAAACCCGTACCCACGGCCGTGCCGCCGATGGCGAGATCCATCAGGTCGGGTAAAACCATCTTTAGCCGGAGAACATCTCGCTCGATCAGATTCGCCCAGCCGCCAAATTCCTGTCCGACGGTCACGGGCGTTGCGTCCTGTAGATGCGTGCGGCCGATCTTGACGACGTCTTTATATTCATTCGCTTTTGCGCGGATCGCATCGGCAACCCTCTGCACCTCGGGAATAAGCGCCGTCAGCCGCTCGGCCGCGGCGATATACATTGCCGTCGGGAACGTGTCGTTAGAGGATTGTGATTTGTTTACGTCGTCGTTTGGATGGATCGGGGTTTTGCTGCCCATCACGCCGCCCGCGATCTCGATGGCCCGGTTCGAGATAACCTCGTTGGCGTTCATGTTCGTCTGCGTTCCCGAACCCGTCTGCCAAACGCGCAGCGGAAAGTGCTCGTCGAGTTTACCCTCGATAACCTCGTCGGCCGCCTGAACGATTAGATCCAACTTGCTCTTTTCGAGCTTGCCAAGATCGAAGTTCACCTGCGCCGCCGCTTTTTTCAAGATGCCGAGTGCGCGTATGACCTCGCGCGGCATAACGTCAAAGCCGATGTTGAAGTGCTTTAGGCTGCGCTCGGTCTGCGCGCCCCAATATACGTTGTTCGCAACTTCGATCTTGCCCATCGAGTCGGTTTCAATTCGCGTATCTTTTTTCGGAATCATAGTTTTAACAAATGTATTTTAGCCCTTTATCCCAATTCACAAAACCACGCGGCTGTTTTCAAGCAATTTAGCCGCCGCTTGCAGATCGTCCGGCGCGTTTACGTTAACGAAAAAGTTTTCACTGCCCGGCAGATCGGTAATCTCAGACGACACGACTCGTCGAACGCGCACACCGCCAAGCAGTTTGTGCAAGCTCAGCTCGCCCGTCTCGATCGCGACGCTGACAGCATCTGAGCACGTATCGCGGCGATACATCGCGCACAGCGGCTGAAGGCGGCCGTCAGGCTGCACGGGAACGATGGCGTCCGTCTCATCGCTCCGCATCGACGCGAGCCGGGCTAGTAACTCGCCCGAAACGAACGGCAGATCGACGGCGAGTACCGCGATCCAGCCTGTACTCGCCAGGCTCAAGGCCGTGTATAAGCCAAAGATCGGAGCCCGGCGCTCGTCGGTGCTCACGGCGAACGCTCGCGTGTCGTCCGGAACTAGCTTAACCCGAATTTCACCGATCCCGCCGTCGATATCGTTGCCGACAATCGTCACGCGCTCGCCCGTCAAAGCAGACATGATGGATACCGCGCGCTCGGCGAGCGAGCGACCGCCGAGCAAAAGCGCGTGTTTTGGTCGGCCCATGCGCGAGCTTGCTCCGCCCGCGAGAACAAAGCCGTCGATGTCGTCATCGATCTTCATCGACAACAGAATACACCTTTAGGACGCGAAGCCGTTTTTGAGTAAACTCTAGTTATCGGACGACAAGATCATGAAACTCAGAATACGAGGAAACACGCTGCGTCTCAGGCTGACGCGCTCGGAGGTTGATGAGTTTGCCTCGAGCGGCAGATGTGCCGATAAGATCAGCTTTGGCGGCGAACGCGCTCTTGTCTATGCGATCGAAAAGACGGCCGGCAAGACGGTTTCGGCGGTCTTTGACGGCGCAGAGATCAAGGTGTCTGTACCTGGTGAGCTAGCACACGCGTGGACAAACACCGACCAGGTTGGGTTCGATGCCGTCTATCGGACCGGCGACGGCGACGAGCTGCAAATCCTTGTCGAAAAGGACTTTGCCTGCCTCACACCCCGAGCTGACGAGGACACGGCCGACAATTTCCCTCACCCAAAAACCACGTGCTGACGGCCAAATGTGACGAATGTCATATCCCGAGCCTGGCAAACATCGGATAGTAATCTTGCATAGTCCCTGGAGGTATTAATATGCATAATTTTAATTCGATGACAGTTCGCGAGATCGCACTCGAAATGCCGATCACGACTCGCGTTTTTGAGGAATTCAAGATCGACTACTGCTGCCACGGCAATACGCTCTTTGACGAGGCCTGCAAAGATGCCGGCGCAGAGCCAAATGTCGTTATGGAGAAGATCGACGGCCTTGTAGCTAAGCTCGGCAATCGAGAGCACCAATGGGAACGAGAGGCGAGCCTTGGCGAATTGATCGATCACATTCTCGACAAACATCACGTTTACACACGGGCCGAGATCGAACAGCTTACGCCGTTGATGGCAAAGGTCGCGTCGCGTCACGGCGACCACTATGGTTATTTGTTTGAATTAAAGGAGCTTTTCACATCGCTGTGCGCGGAGCTGATGCCGCACATGATGAAAGAAGAGAAGGTTCTCTTTCCGTACATAAACGAACTCGAGGATAGCCTTTCGAAGCAGCTCAACGCGGCAATGCCGCCATTTGGCACGGTGCAGAATCCGATTCGCATGATGCGCACCGAGCACGACAACGCCGGCGAAATACTGCGGAAGATGCGTGCGGTAACAACCGATTATACATTGCCCGATGACGCGTGTCCGAGCTTTTCGGCTCTCTATAGCCGGCTGGCCGAATTCGAGGCCGACCTGCATCAGCACATTCACCTCGAGAACAATTTGCTGTTCCCGCGTGCGGTCGAGCTTGAGCAAAAGACATTTCCGCTCGCGCTGGAGTAGCATTGATGCTGGATATGGCATCCAGTCGAGAGAGCATAGCGTCCACACGCAAGATAAAGCTCAGTCAAATAGCGCTGCCGACCGAACACGGCTCGTGGGGGTTTTTGCTCGAGCCGCTCGTGGCCGCTCTGGCTATTGCGTTTTCGAGCGGCGGCTTTTGGATATCTATAATGGTGATCGGCGCGTTTCTCGCACGCCGGCCGCTGCAGGTTTTTATCAGTCAGCGAAAGGCGCCGACCGGCGAGATGAGATCGGCAGCCCTAAGGTTTGTCGTTCTCTTTTCGCTTGTAGCCGCGACCGGGCTCGTTGGAGCGCTTCTGACATCCAGCCTCGCTGTCCTGATCCCGCTGGCCACTGCTTTACCTGTCGCGGTTTTTCAGCTCTATATCGAATCGACAACGCGCGGGCGACAGCTCATCGCGGAACTTTCAGGTGCCGTGATAATGCCGGCGTCCGCCGCGTCGATAATTCTTGCCGGCGGTGAGAGTTGGCCTTTCGCCATTGCCGTTTGGTTTTTCTTTGCCGCCCGGTTTGTGCCGTCGATACTCTACATTCGAAACCGTCTCAACCTTGAAAAAGGAAAAGCGAGTTCGATGATCTTGCCGGCGGTCGCGCACGTGACGGCGCTGATCGCTGTCAGCCTGATCGCTTTTGCAGGGCATCTGCCGATGTTGGTCATACCGGCCTTCGCGCTTTTGCTCGCGAGGTCGGTCTATGGTCTCTCGCGATATCGAAAGCGCGTAAAGGCAATGAAGATCGGCGTTGCGGAGGTTGTCTATGGCCTAATCGTTGTCGTCTCGTTTGTCGTCGGATACGTGTTTTCTATTTAGTTACGAACCTCTGATAATTGTATGCATAACGTTGATCTAGACCTGGTGGAAATGTCGCTCGACGTGATCAAGTACGCGATCGCCCGGATCTCCGACAGCGAACCAAAACTCGGCTTTCCGATGACGGCCGAGAAACTGAAAGCGCTTACCGGCGAAACTGTCACGCCCCAAGGCATCGGCGGCGAAAAAGCGTTCAAGCTGTTTCGCGATGTCCTGATAAAGGCGAGCGTGTCGATCGATCATCCGCGCCACCTCGCCTTTGTCGCTGCGTCGCCGACACGGGCCGCAGTGATGTTCGATCTTGTGACGTCGGCCTCGAGCGTTCACGGAGCATTTTGGCTCGAAGGTGCGGGCTGTATCTTTGCCGAGAATGAAGCGATGCGCTGGCTCGTTTCGCTAACCGGTCTGCCCGCAGGAGCGTTTGGTGTGTTTACGAGCGGAGGAACCGAGGCGAATCTCTCAGCGATGGTCGCGGCACGCGAAACCTGGCGCGCCCGCGAGCCGAATCACTCAAAAACCCGCGGCATCGTCATCACATCCGACGCGGCTCACTCATCTGTCAAAGCCATGGCAAAGGTCATCGATGTCGATGTGATCACGGTCGCGACGGAAGGCCGGTTCGAGGCTCCGATGCTCGCAGCGGCGCTTGAGCAACTTTCAGACGAAGACCGCGGCCGAGTCTTTGCCGTTGTCGCGACCGCGGGCACGACAAACGCTGGCGTCATCGACGACCTCGCCGGTATCGGTAAGATCTGCCGAAATGCGGGTATTTGGTTTCACGTCGATGCAGCGTACGGCGGCGCGGCGCTCGCCGCGCGGTCGGTCAGGCGTCAGTTCGACGGCATCGAGCTCGCCGACAGCGTCACGATCGATCCGCACAAATGGCTGTTCTCACCCTACGATTGCGGCGCTGTGATCTATCGCGAGCCCGAACTCGCTCGAAAGGCTCACGCGCAAGAGGCAGCCTACCTCGAGTTTTTCTACGACGAAGCGGTGCGTGGTTTTAATCCGTCGGATTACCAAATTCAGTTAACGCGGCGCGTGCGCGGGCTGCCGTTATGGTTCTCGCTCGCGATGCACGGAACGCATCGGTATGAACAGGCGATCGAGCGCGGCATTGAGCTCGCTCGTATTGCCGGACGGCTTGTCACGGCTTCGCCCGATCTCGAACTCGTGCGCGAACCCAGTCTGTCGTGCGTTTTGTTTAGACGAAAGGGCTGGACAGCGGACGATTACCGCGACTGGACACTGCGTAATTACAAGTCGGGTTTTGCTCTTGTCGCGCCGACAAAATGGCGCTGGGGCGTCGCCGAGCCCGAGACGGTCGCAAGATTTTGTTTTATAAACCCAGACACGTCGGAAAAGGACATTCAAGACATTCTGGCAACAATGGTTTGATCAAACGGCGGGCGCGCCGCAACCAAAAAATGCTTCGTCTTCTTCTTCGAGGACGGGCAGGAACGTTTTTAGTTCCTTATCCTTGTCCGGACCTACACGCTCAAACAGTGCCTCGGACGCGAGCCGCAGATACTCGATACCTGACGCCGAGAACAGCTTATTCACCTTTTGTGCGTACTTGGTTATGTGATCGGACATAAACCGGCTCGCGGCATCGGCCGTGATAACAGCGCTTTCGTCATCGCCGCTCTCGCGTGCGTAAAGTTCCTTGAGCCGCAGATAGGCGACAAAACCCGTCTCGACTGAGATGTGGTCCGTAACCTCGCCGGTCGCGGGCGAATAACAAAATGCGGTGTAGAACGACGACAACTCGGAAAGTAATTGACCCGGCTCGACCCAGCTTCGATAACTCACTTCGCGTCCCGGTGCCGGACCGCCGGGCCCAAATATTGAGTGGAACAGTCCCTCGCTCGCTTCGTGCCGGACAGCAACAGCGGCTTGTTTCAGCTTCATGTCGGTCACCTGGCCGGCGAGTTCGTCGACCTGTTTGAACCATTCGCCTCTGGGACAATCGAACAGCAGGCTGATCATTCGCCACTCGGCGGCTTCGCGTAAAAGTTCTTCAGCGGAATTCATATCTTCAACCCTCACTTTAATATCATCGGAACCCAGCCGGTTCGCATCTTGCGAGCACCGACCTCGCCGTGCGCGGCTTCCCAAACGGCGAACGCGATCTGCGACGGCGTCGCGGCCGAAAATCCTGCCGGAACGGGGCGCGAGATCACTACGGCCCAGCCGGTTTTTGTTCTTACGCCCTTACCCTTTGAAAGAGCGTTCGGCGCCGGAGAAAGAGTGCCCGGGCCTTCTGCGATCATGTCCTCGACCGGTTGGTCGCGCGGACCCGCACGACGATTGCCAAGTGCACGCGCCGGTGCGTAACGAGCCGCGGCTTCGCTCAGCGCCTGCGGATTGTTTTCAAGCGGCTTTGCCTCGGATGGATAATGATCAACCGTTGCATTCGGATAAATGCTCTGAATATTGTCAGCCCTGCCCTCGACGATCGCCTGCCAATCGGCACGCCAAAACGCGATCTCGACCGTCTTGCCAACCTCGCCCATCTGCGGGGCCGGAAGGTTCGGGTCGATCTTTGCCGGAAGCTGAACCGCGCATCCATCGATAAAATGCTTTGGCCCAGGCAGGTCGTTCTGGGTTGCGTCTAGCCACTCGAGGCGAAACGCGATCTGCGATCCGTCGGTTATCGCCTTTACCTGAACCTCGGCGGTCGACAGTTCCATCAGACGCGGATCGACCAGATCCTGCAAAAGAAGCTTTGAGACGTGGGGCGACACATCGCTCCACGCCGCATCATTCGGGTCGAGCGTAATCGTTTTTACCTGAGCGACGTTAACCTCGGCCGTCGGCGTCTGAGTGTGGCCGCAGCCGATCAAAAGAAGCGCGAATACAAGAATTGCGAATATTACGAATCGCATAATAAATCCTCCTCACGGGCAATTGGTGCGCGTGATCTGATAGAGCTTGTCGTACGCCGGGCGAACGTGGACCGGCTCGCGGAACGGCACATTGACCAGCTCTTTGCCGTTCTCGTCCATGCCGATCGCCTTGTCGCCGATGCGTTTCCACTTGCGAACGATGTGAGCCGTCGAACCAAACAGACCGAGCAGACTCGTCAGGTCAGGGTCATTCGGCGCGTTGCGATAAACCTCGACCGCCTTGTCAACGCCCGGGCCGAACATCTGTTTTGTAAAGGACGTCGGCACGTGGATCGGCGGTATGTAATAGACGTTCGGCTCGAGTCCAAATTGCGGGAACAGCGGCAGCGCGACCTTCTTGATGTGCACGAGATAGTCGAGCGGGTTGTCCGCCTGAGCTTTGTCGGGCGTGTTAAGAAAGCCCGCCATGCGGATCTTGCCGATACAGTTTTCAAAGCACTGCGGCGAGAGTCCCTCTTCGATCTTCGGGTAACAGGCGATGCACTTCTCGGATGTCGATGTCATCGGATTAAAGAAAACCTTCTTGTACGGACAACCTCGAACGCACTCTTGATAGCCGCGGCAGCGTTCCTGATCGACGAGGACGATGCCGTCCTCGGGCCGCTTGTAGATCGAGCCGCGCGGACACGACGCGAGACACGCCGGATAGGTACAGTGATTGCAGATGCGCGCCAGGTAATAGAACCACGCCATTTGGTGCGTGCCTTCCATGCTTGCTCCGCCGTCGACGCCGCCTGCACAATCGTCTTCGCCTACGTTTGGATACGCATAGTCCTCATCGCCGGGCCGCCAGCCGAGCACGCGCTCGCCGGCCGGAGCAGATTCGAATATCGTGCTGCCGTCATAGACGGGATTGCCGTCCTTTTCGCTCCACTGCTGGCCGTCGAGCATCTCGAGCAGATTCAGGTCCCAAGCCAGCGGATAAAAGCCGTAGGGCTTTGTCTCGACGTTGTTCCAGAGCATATACTCCTGACCCTTGCCGCTCGTCCACGTCGTCTTGCAAGCCAGCGTGCATGTCTGGCACGCGATACATTTGTTTGTGTCAAAGACCGCCGCGAATTGCTTTTCGGGACGGCTTTCCGGATACCAGTAGGACATCTCACGTCCGAGCTGCCAGTTATTTACGCGTGCCATAATTTTTTCTCCATGTTCGTGGTTCTTCTAATCCTTGTCCTCATCGTCATCTTTTTCACCCTTTGTTGCTGCGGGATTTTCATTGTTCGTTGCCGGCGCTCCGGTGCGAATTTCTACGTGGCGTATCTGCCCACCCAAATTCGCGGTTCGGGCCATCAACCCAAAGGTCACCAATGACAAGATCAAAGCCGCCGCGAAACTCACAGTCGCAAATCTCGGAGCCCGAAACGAAACGAACAAACCGATCAGGGCGACAACGCCGGTTACCTCAATCGCGATCAGGGCAGGCATTGCCGCATCCTCATGTTCTTCGATAAGAGCCTTTGAAACGCCGACTGACTTTTCTACCCTTTCTTCGGCGGGTTCACCCGTCAGGTAAACAGGTATCGTCAACAATGCGATCCCGAAGACCACCGCGAGACTCGCGCGTTTTATTGCATCGCTTTTGGTAAAGAACCCGAGCACCAGTAGCGCGATACCTATGATCGTCCCAATTACAGGAAAATGATTTAGCAGCAAATGTATGTGTAGTGGATCCATATCAACCTCTATTTTTTTTGCAATAAAACCGTCAAACCCCGATGGATGCCGGCGGCGCCATTGCTGCCCATTTAACCTGCCTGCCTAGATGGATGGTCGTAACGACAGCCACACTCGCCGCGATCGCAATAACAAGTGTCAGCGGTAACACCCAGCGAACGGCGTTCGAGTTGTAGCGCATTAGAAGCAACCCAAAAATTGCCGCAATGCCGCAAGCCTCGATCATTAGAAATGCTGGTCGCGCAAAGGATTTGTGGCGTTCTAAACCGTCCGCCGTCGCGCCCGAGTATGTTCCGTTCCTCGCTCCGCTGCCGCCGGCGATCTCGCCGGTCACAAACACCGGCAATGTAAACGCCGCGACGACAATAAACAGCTTTAGACTCGCGCGCTTGAGTTTTTCGCTGCCGCGAGCCAGGCCGACGCCCAACAACACCGTGCCGACGACGGCGGCAAACGCCGGATAATAGTTGAGGATCAGATGTAGCTTTGTCGCGTCCATTTCTATTTCTTACCCAATTCGCCCGCGAGATATTTCTTCATAGCGTCGGACTCGGTTCGCGGGCGTATGCCAAGTTTGACGGGCCGCCATAACGGCTCGTCGCCGATGCCGCCCTGCTCGGCCTTTGAAATTTTTACAAACGCCTCGCGCGGGGCGCCGGTCGGGCAGTGAATGTCGGCGGCAAAGCCCTTGCCCATCGCCTGTCCGAACATTCCCTTGCGAACCAGCGAATCTGTCATCCAAGTCGGTTTTAGCCAGCCGCGTGTTGCCGACTGGTGCGAGCCCGAACGGAACATCGCCTGATAATTTGTTTTTTCGTTTTTCGCGAGGCCGTCCTTACGCGTCTTTGCACCTTCGACGGAACCCGGCGTCGCGGCGTACATGTTGAACCACATTCGCGTTACGCCGCGCGGCGTGCCGGGATAATAGCGTGCACGACACATCAGACGGGCAAACTCCATATTCTTTTTGTCCTTTTGCCAACCGCGGAAAGGACGATCTTCGGGATCGCCGTCGATCCAGACGTAATCGCCGTCGGCGATCCCCAACTCCTGCGCGTCCGTCGGGTTGATATCGACGTAGCCCTCGGTGACAAACGGCGAACGTTTGTCGTGGCGGTAGATGTCGCCGAACGGCCCAAAGAGGATCGCGTTCATATCGGTGTCGATCGGTGTCGTGTGCGAGCCGTGGCGATACTTTGGCGTGTGAAAGATGAATTTATAGTCGTCTTTCATCAACGGGTGTGCGGTCTTTTTCGCCTCGGCCCATGTGTAAACGACGTTGCGGCCGCATCGCGTCTCGCACGACAGGTCGTCGCGTTTGACGCCGTAATCTTCGGGTTGCGCCGGCCTCAGCGCCTCGTGCGGCGGCGAGATGATGACGTTCGGTTCATAGAATGTCGAATCAACCGGTTCGCGATGGACGGGCAGGTTTTCGCCTGCTTCAATGAACTCATCCTCTTCGCGGTACGACTCGAGCCTGCCGCTCTTTGTGTACCACGGCGAAGAGTCCATCAGCTGGTCGGACCCGACATTTTTCGGCGTAGTTCGGCTGTTCATCACGGCCGGAACGCCGTCAAGCGCTTTGTCGTGTAGATCCTTAAACG
>JBJXFZ010000008.1:0-29684 GCA_046154245.1 Pyrinomonadaceae bacterium | reverse complement strand
AATTGACCTTGGTTTTTCGTCCAAAGCGGCTAAAAATTGCTCGTATTTCTCACGGCTGACCGCAAAATTCGCATTGTCCATTTCCAACGCTTCGGCGGCTTCGATGGCATTTTCCAAGACAAACTCGCTAATGGTTTTATTGCTCCGCGAGGCGGCACGGGCGATCAAATCCTTCTGCTTCGCCGTTGCCCGAATGCTGAAACGATTTTCACGATTTTCTTTGGTTGTAATCATATTCAAAACTTCCTTTGATAATAATTGGACACACAATGTCCACCCAAATTATCGGACTTAGCCTCGGTTTTGTCAATTGATTTATGAATCGGAAGGTTCTGCTTTAGCTGACGGAACTGTAATTGCAATAATCACAGGCTTTAGCCAAAATCAAATAAATTATCAATCTTGCCTTTTGCTTCCGTCTGATGCTCTTCGGAATTTGATTTATTCTTTGTTTATTCGGCTCAAGCCTTGTTCTTGACCTTTTCAATCCGTCAGCTAAAGCAGACGGCAATTCATGTTTGGCTAAAGCCGTCAGGCAAATTCCCCTGATAAATCTCGCCACCTGTTAAAGAGCTTCCAGAGCCGCAGCAGTTAGTCCCGTAAACTCAGCCCGCGGAATTTTTACAACCGTACTTCCACCACCTTGCATGTTCATACCGCCGCCCTGCGGAATCCACGAAGCATATTGTGCCAATGTGTCGAAAGTGATGAACCACCAATTCACGAGTTCCCGCTCGTCGGTATTATTTATTTCGCGGACAAAGAACAAAGAATGAAGATTCCCTTTCTTGGCGGCGTAAAAGGCTAACTTCACAAATGGACCAACGTCGAGTCCGAAATAGTTTCCGAGCTTATTATCGGTAGCAACGGTTTTCTCTTTTATCTCAATTGGATATGTGTATTGCTGTCCCCAGATGCTGCGGCAATCACGGCTGTGCCGCTCTATTTGCGGAAAAGCTATGCTTTTCCGGCAGTCACCTAAAAGAATAACGCGGCTACGCCGCCGGTCTCCACTTGATCCGTTTGTGGTCGGTTATTAGCGGTTCATTTTCTAACGATTTGCCCTGCCATTGTCGCGAACTCGAAAATAGATATTCGTCGGGATGGTCCACCAGCCCTGCTCGAACTGGATTTAGGTGAATATAATTGGCCTTCTGAATCAAAGCATCTTCGCCCGTTATCCGAAGTGCATTTGGATGGTGTTCGAAAACGGAATGTTTATGATTCTTCCCGCGTTCCTGTATGCGGAGTTTGGCAAGTGAACTTTCGTAACCATTCTCTTTTAGATAATTGATCAAACGTTTCGCGGAAATGCCGTTCAGATACCGCAATACTTCTTTCATTTCCCGTGCATTGTCCGTCATTACATGTGTATGGTCGAGCATTATGACGTAAGCGAATATAAGTATTCCAGCGGATTGTCTCGCTTCATCGAAAGCATCGCATACAATCTTTTTAATTGCATCCGTTTGAAAGATCGGTAGGCGGTGGTGTGCCACCGAGGTTAGGTAGTATGCGGGATTGTCTCTTGAAACCTGAAACATTCGACAAAACGGCGGCATAGCCGCAAGAGTAGGGGGAAACTATTGGAAAAGCATAGCTTTTCCGCAAATAGAGCGGCACAGCCGCGTTTGTTCTAAATCATCGACCTCACTTAATTATCGCAAGTGAAAACTTCAAAACGAAGCATGTCTCGTTCTAAATAATGATGCGCCAATTTGCGATGGAGGCCTTCATTACCAATCGGTGGATTTTGTAAACCATTTCTTAAAATGTCGTCGGCTAGGCTTTGAACATAGTCATCTTCTACAAAATCTAATAAATTTGGACCGAACACATTATCAAGTTCCTCAGTCAGTTGTGCATAGGACACGATTCTCAGTTGAAGGCGAAATTCGTTCGGGTCAAATTCAAAGTCAGCCGCAAATTGCACTAGCAAATCTGCCTGTGTCGCTTTGGGCAACTCGTCAAAACTGTAAATCCTATCAAGGTCTAAATCTGACATCATTGTGATACTTTAAAAATTCTTTGTCCGGTAGGAATCGCGACGGCAAGATCATTGGTCGATTCGCATATTTCGCGAAAAAACGTCCAATCGGATCGTTTCTAGATGTTTTCTCAAGTTCGGATGATATTCGGATGATGTAATCAGGCGTAATTGTGATTAAGCCCGCGTCAAAGGCCTTGTCGTGAAGAGCATTGATTGCAATTCCGTTTCTCGGATTAAGGCGATTTTCTTCGTCGAGTCCCCACGGTCGAATATGTCCAGCTATCAAAAGTTCACTTTTACGAATTCCAGTAATGCAACAGGTATTGTCGTATGCGGCCAGAACTGCGCTTCGAAAAAACGATTGGTTAACTCGAACTTTTACCATTTGTTCTCTCGTGCGTCCTTGTCGAGGTAATTCATCCTCGTTCAGATGGTTAAGTTTCTCGACGGTCGTACCCTCAAGCTTCGCGCGTAGGCTTTCACTTTCGAACGGCAAAACGTTCCAATGATCGACAAACTCATGCCAGATTTCTTTGTCTAACTTACTCGCGTTTGATGCTCCTTTTATTCCCCTCGCTTTTAGCGCAGAATCGAGACTCGCAAAGTTAACAAGTTTGTACGCGACTGAACTTGGAGTACGACCTAACAGATTTGCCAGCGTGATGATTTCTGGATTGCGGCTATGAAGCTTGCCAAACGGGACTCGACAATAAAGACCCATCGCAATTATTAATTCGTCGCGAGTCCAAAGTCTTTGTCCTTCTCTCATAAGTCAGAATCCTAATGCGAGTGCTTTCACGAATAGTTGTTTCTATTGTTTGGATGCAATCGGTTAAGTTCTGCTTAACGTCTTGACTCCAAAATCTCAGAACCGTCCATCCAATTTCTTTCAACTGTTGATTGACGACGATGTCTCTCTTCATGTTACCTTCAATTTTCTTCCACCAAAAATCTCTTCGCGATTTAATTGTGAATTTAGTGGATTCCCAGTTCTTTCCGTGGAAAAACTCGCTATCGACAAATATCGCGAGTTTGTGACGTTTCAATATCAGGTCGGGTTTCCCAAAGACATTTTTGTCGTTTTTCCTATAGCGATGACCACGCGCCCAAAGAGATCTGGCTAAAGCGCGTTCCATTTTTGTATTCACACTCCGAATCGCTCTCATGTTTCGCGAGCGCTGTTCTTTCGTGTGAACATCCATAACCACACAAACCTAATGATGCCCCTTTGCCCCATCAGGCACATTTCCGTGATAAATCTCGCTTCCTGTCGCCTTAAACTCCGCAGCCTTTTCTGCCATTCCAACTGCTAATGCTTTTTCGGCTTCCAAATTTTGCTCTTTCGCATATTCCCTAACATCTTGCGTGATTTTCATTGAGCAGAAATGCGGTCCGCACATTGAGCAGAAGTGGGCGAGTTTTGCGCCTTCGGCAGGCAAAGTTTCGTCGTGGAATTCTTTTGCTTTTTCGGGGTCTAATCCAAGGTTGAATTGGTCTTCCCAACGGAACTCGAAGCGCGCTTTGCTCAAAGCATTGTCGCGATACTGCGCGCCGGGGTGACCTTTGGCGAGGTCCGCCGCGTGTGCCGCGAGTTTGTAGGTGATAACGCCTTCTTTGACATCTTGTTTGTTGGGCAAGCCGAGATGTTCCTTCGGCGTTACATAGCAGAGCATCGCACAGCCGAACCAGCCGATCATCGCCGCTCCGATGCCGGAAGTGATGTGATCGTACCCCGGTGCGATGTCGGTGGTGAGCGGCCCGAGCGTGTAGAACGGAGCTTCGTCGCAAACTTCCAACTGCTTGTCCATATTCTCTTTGATGAGGTGCATCGGGACGTGGCCCGGCCCCTCGATCATCGTTTGCACGTCCATTTCCCAAGCGATCTTCGTTAGTTCACCGAGCGTGTCGAGCTCGGCAAATTGGGCCTCATCATTCGCATCGGCGATCGAGCCGGGTCGCAGACCGTCGCCGAGAGAAAAGCTAACATCGTATGTGCGCATGATCTCGCAAATCTCGCGAAACCGTGTGTATAGAAAACTTTCTTCGTGATGGGCGAGACACCATTTCGCCATGATCGAGCCGCCGCGTGAAACGATACCTGTCGTCCGTTTCGCCGTCATGGGAATGTAGGGCAGACGAACTCCGGCGTGAATCGTGAAATAATCAACGCCTTGCTCGGCTTGCTCGATCAATGTGTCGCGGTAAATTTCCCACGTCAGATCTTCCGCCTTGCCATTTACTTTTTCGAGTGCCTGATAGATCGGAACGGTCCCGATCGGAACGGGCGAATTCCGCAAGATCCATTCGCGGGTCGCGTGAATGTTCTTGCCGGTCGACAGATCCATCACCGTATCGGCGCCCCACAGCGTCGCCCAGCGCATTTTTTCGACCTCTTCATCGATCGACGATGCGATCGCCGAATTGCCGATGTTGGCATTGATCTTAACGAGAAAGTTTCGCCCGATGATCATCGGTTCGCTCTCGGGGTGATTGATGTTGGCAGGGATGATAGCCCGCCCGCGAGCAACTTCGTCACGGACAAATTCGGGTGTGACGAATTCGGGAATGCTCGCTCCGAAAGATTCGCCTTTGTGCTGATGGTTTAACGAACTCCTGTCGCTACGTTCAGAAAGGCGGACGAGGGCGTCCGCGTTCCGCTCGCGGCCGAGGTTTTCGCGGATCGCGATGTACTCCATCTCCGGCGTGATGATGCCGCGACGGGCGTAGTGCATTTGCGTAACGCAACTGCCTGATTTGGCTCGTAACGGCGGACGTTTCAAGGCGGGAAATTCTTCTAATTTTCCACTCTCTTTGATCTTCGCAACTTCCTCAGCGCCTTTGGTCAGATAGCCGTTGTCCTGCGGCAAGATCTCACGTCCCGAATATTCCTCAACGTCGCCACGCGCCGTTATCCAATCTCTCCTCAGCGAAGGCAGACCTTCGCGAACATCGAGCCACGCGCTCGGATCGGTCCACGGACCGCTCGTGTCGTAAACACGCACCGGGGCGTTTTCCTCGAGCGTTCCATCCATTGCCTTGCTTGCGCTGAGAGCGATCTCGCGGAAGGGAACACGCAAATTGTGTTCACTTTGATTGACTGTCGAGCCGTTCGTCTCGACGTAAATCTTCTGTGAGGACGGCAGTTTTGTCGTCTCCGAGGTTGATTCCTCTTTAACTTTTAATTTTTGTTTTTTTACTTGTGACATCGTTCTTCTTCCTCCGGCGGCATTAACCGCATCAGGTTCAAAGGGTCTCGCGGATTTTTAGCGACTCTCAGCCCCACGATCGGGACTCCCCTGAAAACTGTTTAGTTAATTGTCTTCGAATGTTCTCTTTCCATAAAGCAATGGTCGATCTACTAATGTTGATAAAAAATTTTGGTCTGCGGTAGTTTAACGCTATAATAAAAACCGTTCGTCATCTTCAAGCAGGAAAAATCTAAACTTATGAAAAAGCGTGTCTTAGTCTCGGTTGCATTGGCGGTGTTGCTTCTTGAGGTCGGGTTTGGGGTTTACGTTGCGTTTGAACGTAAATATGAATCTGCGCTGAGCTCGCTTGTTCTCCCCGTTGATTCCGTAAAACCGATTCAGATCGACACATATCGCGAGCATGAGATCGCTAGCGTTCTACCCGAGGAAGCTCTTGTCGACGATACGCGCGCCGTAGTTACCGCGAGGAAAGCGGCTGCCCAGCCCGTTAAGGGAAAATCCGCGGACACGAAACTCGCATCAACTCGGCTGGTATCGAGTGGGCCGGTAGAAAAGCCGGCAAAGTCACGCGCCGGCACCGAGCCCCCTAAACAGGCCGTTGCCGTAAGAATCAGCGAAGTCCGCGAAGTTCCCGCAGCCGACTTAAACGCTCAAAAAGAGCCCGTTCGTACGGATAACAAGTCTTTCATAGCAAAAACAGGGACGATCTTAAAGAAACCTTTCGGTTGGATAAAAGCGATCGGGTCAAAGTTGCGGTAACTAGACCGCTAAATCTGCAGAACCTGTGGAACTTGATGGTGAACCGGCACGAGGCTCGCCATTACCTAGCCGCTTTGCCTGCAGAAAATACCAATTTTGCCTTACAACTTTGCTTTAAGAAATGTATACTAATGGTCAGGCAATGTTTTCTCATGGATAAATATGCACAGAGAGGTTTAAAGATGCACAAACTTATCTTGAGTATTATCGCAGTAGCGTTCCTTCAAATTGGCTTCATAACCTACGTCACTACGGACCAAACAGCTGATACTGCGAGACTTACGGTCACGAGAACGCAGCCGGTCAGTCCTGGCAGCAGCGCCGTCGATTCGCTCGCCGATGACGGTATTGAGGTCGCTTCGCTTGATGAAGACCCGTTTTTCAGACGAGTGACCGCAGACATTCAAAGTTCACGGACATCGCGCGCCGCAAAAGCCCATTACCCGGTTCGCAGTAAATTCAAGCGAACGGCGAGAAAAACGCGCGTGCAGCCAGAGCCATTTGTTCCCGAGCAGGTCATTATCACATACGCAGTCCATAAGCCGTATAAATTTGTCGAGCGAGAGCCTTACAGAAATATATCGGTCTACAATGAGCCGGTCGTGATGAACAAGTCTGAGGACGTCGAGCAGACAATACCGAAGTCCCAAAAATCGGACGGCAATCCGGTGCTGAACGTTATTAAGAAGCCGTTTGGTTGGATAAAGACCCTCGGCTCGAAGCTGAAATAATATTTAAATAGCACATCATATCAATCGCGGCCGAGCAGTTATCTGCGCGGCCATTTTTTTGCTGTTTTCTCGCCGGGTTTCTTGACACGGCGGCAAACGGACAAAATAGAGGAATATTGCAACGTGGAGTCATAGCGCTAGAATCTAGCTTAATAAATGGAGCGTTTTACCATGCTGTCTATTGCACTGATCGTTGTAAGCTTGCTCACCGCCTGTCCACCTCCAGGATCTCGTGAAGATCAAATAGGCGAAACCGAGTCGGGTGATGTGAAGTTTCGCGTCGAAACGGTTGTGACGGGCCTCGAGGTGCCGTGGGCGTTTGCGTGGATGCCAAACGGCGATATGCTCGTGACCGAGCGGCCCGGGCGTGTTCGGATCATTGAAAAGGGAAAACTTCGTGATGAACCCGTTTTCGTGGTGCCGGACGTTGAGCCGTCGAGTGAAAGCGGGCTGATGGATATCAGTCTGCATCCCGAATTTGCGAAAAATAATTTTGTTTACCTCGGCTATGCGTATAACAAGGACGGCAAACGCGACAAAGTAGTTCGATACAAGTTTGTCGCCAGTAAACTAACTGAGCCGAAGGTCATAATCGAGGACATCCCGTCTGCGCCGAATCACGCAGGTATGCGGGCGCGCTTCGGACCGGACAAGAAACTTTACATCACGACGGGTGATGCGACCGATTGGGATCTTGCGCAGGACAATATGTCCCTTGCGGGTAAGACTTTGCGCCTAAACGACGACGGCACCATTCCGAGCGACAACCCGTTTGTGGGCAGACAAGGTTATCGCGCCGAAATCTACTCGACCGGCCACCGCAACGCGCAGGGCCTGGCGTGGCAGGCAAGGACGAACTTGATGTTTCAAACTGAACACGGGCCGAGCAGTTTCGAGGGACGCGGCAGCGGAGCCGACGAGGTGAACATCGTCGAGCGGGCAAAGAACTACGGTTGGCCGACGATCTGGGGCACGAAGACCCAAGCCGGTCTCGAAGCCCCGCTACTCGAATACAGCCCGGCGTGCGCTCCCGCGAGTGCCGCTTTTTATAACGGCGACAAACTCCCCGCGTTCAAGGGCAACTTCTTTTTCGGCTGTCTGAGAGGAGAGCGGATAGTGCGCATCGTTTTGGACGGCCGAAAAGTCGTCAAACAAGAGGATCTACTCTCAGGCTTATTCGGCCGCATCCGCGAGATTGCCGAGGGGCCGGACGGCAACATTTATTTCTCCACATCAAACCGCGACGGCCGCGGTTCACCGGCAAAAGACGACGACCGCATTGCGCGCATTGTGCCGCAAAAGTAATTTATTCAAGGGTTTAAACGACTCGACAGGAGGTCCTTTTATGAGCACGAATTTTCACCTTGCGCCGCCTTCGAAAACCGTTGACGGACTTTTATGTGTTCCGATCGATATTGAGTCCATCGCCGCAACTTTCACCTTTGACGGCGCGACTCAGACTGCTGTTGCCGATGCAACGATAACTTATACTGTCGGCCCGACTGCGGGAAACCCGATCTTCGATCTTCGACAAAACATTACTTCGGCTTGGGTTGACGGAGCCGTCTTTCCGGTGGCGCAGCTCGCGCATCACGACTTCGGCACGGAGCCTTTTACTAGTCTTCGCGTCATCGAAGCCGTGCAAACCGCAGGTTCGGTTCATACGCTGCGCGTTCAATATGACCTTGCAATGCCAAATTCGCAACTCAACGGCGGCTATGAGCCGGCTTTGAGTTGGCTCGCCGGCCCGAAGCTCCATTTCCGCTTCGGCATGTCCGATCTTAGAAATGCGAGATATGTTGAGGCCTTTCTGCCGGCAAATTTAATCTTCGATCAATTCAGTATCGATCTCGAAATTCAAATCACCGGTGCGACCGCCGCGCACTCGGTCATCACAAACGGCGTTGTCACGAATATAGCGACGAATCACTGGAGCCTCGCGTTTCCTTCACGCTTTACCGCACTCTCGCCGATGCTCGAGATTCATGCATCCGATCGCGTTACACAGCAAACTGACTCTATCCTGCTGCCTGTTTCGGGAAACAACGTCACTATTGAAGCGTGGAAACCGACCACGAGTGCCATAGATCTAACCGCGCAGATCAACAACATAAAGACGTTTCTGACCAACAACGAAAACGATTACGGCGCATATGTTCACGGCAATCGATTTGTAGCGTTCTTCAATGGCGGCGGTATGGAATACGAGGGCGGAACCGTAACAGGGACCGGCCCATTGCTGCACGAAACATTTCACAGTTGGTTTGCACGCGGGATAAAGCCAGCGTCTCAAGCCGACGGGTGGTGGGACGAAGGATTTACCGAGTTCCACGACGACGGAGCGAACGACGCGATTCCATTTGACTTCACAGCTCCGCCAATACTTTTATGTTCCCGCGATCCGTGGCAGCGGCACACACCGAATGCCAGCGGGGCGAGTTCATACATCGAAGGTAATTTGTTCTGGAAGGGCATCGCGTCGCAAATTGGTGTCGGTACTCTAAACAACCTCATGTCCGATCTTTATGAGGAACATAAGGGCAATCCTGTCTCTACGCAGATGATCGAGGAGTTTCTGTTGTGCAGAAGCGGCAACGAAGATATCGTCGATGCTTTTCATCGCTTTATCTATGGGTTCGGAGATCCTTCGCCGGTGCCCGATTTGTGGTTGCGCGATGAAGTCGGCGATCCCGGTGACGACCTTTGGGGCGGCGCATTTTGGGATTCGCCCGATCTGTGGATACGAAACAACGACGACGGCGGGACATCGCATCAGGAACCGGAATTCGGCCAGGATAATTGGTTTCACGCCCGCGTGCGAAACAAACCCACCGCCGGCACGGCACGGCATTTTGTCGTTACCTTCAACATACCGGGGTTTTTAGCAACGGAGTTTGATTACCCGGATGTGTTTCTTCCGTGCATCGCGGCCAAAGCCGACTTCGAGCTTGCGGCGGGCAACACTCGCATCGTCAAAGCCAAATGGCCTCGCGCGCTGATTCCGCCCGAGGGCACGCACACCTGCGTGCTTGCGTCGGTGATCGCACGCGGCGATCATCCGCTAGCCGGCCGTCATGTGTGGGAAGACAATAATCTTGCACAAAAGAATTTGACGGTCGTGGATCTAGAAGCGAATGACACGTTCTTCGTGCTTCCGATAGTGATTCGCAACTGGCGTCTAAGATTCGATCCTCTATTTGAGTTGGAAGTTTGGCGGCCGAAAGCTGTCGAGGGATTGGGCATAAGTCTTATCCATCACTCAAAAGATCTTTTTAAAACTTCGAAAGCCGAGGTCAGACAATTTATGCCGCAGTTTAAGGATGGCACATTGAAGCGAAGGAAAACGCAGATAGACTGCGGCGGAACGCCCGAAACAGCTTTACCCGGCAACACTACACGCCGTCTGTCATCCGCAAATCCAGAAGCTGTGTTTCGTCGGTTTCCAAATTCATGGGAAGCCGCGTTCAGCAATGCCGAGGTTGCAAAACTTGCAGTAAAAATTCCGCCGATGACACAGAACGTCGTCGGTCTGAAACTCGCAGTTACTAAAGAATTCAGGACAAAAAAATACGTAAAGCTGCATTTCGTGCAGCGGAACGTTAAGACAAAACAGATAGTCGGCGGGGTTGCGGTGCAACTGCGACGCGTGACGGATAAGAAACCTAAATAATACGATCTGATCGAAGGAGGATATCAACATGAGAAGATACGGGCCATACCTCGCAATCTCGGCTGCAGCAGCGGCCGTCATAGCAGCTGGGTTATTAATCTTTTGGCCATATTCGACGACTGTGGTTTTGGTCGTTCGTCACGCCGAGAGAAATGATTCGGCTGCATGCCCGGCACCGCAGGCATCCTGCCCATTGCCGACTAGCGGAAGTACGGCGAATCCGCCACTCGCGTCCGCCGGTGAGACTCGCCGAGACGAGCTGGCGCACGTCGTCGAGCATACTGGCATTCAGGCGATCTACGCCAGTTGCTTTTGTCGCACGCAGCAAACCGTCGCAACTGTTGCCACAAATCTCAGCCTTACAACAACTCTTTTAAGCCAGCACGCCGCCGATGGAACGACCGACGTCACCGCTCTCGTCGAACAGATAAATACCACTCATGTGGGCCAGAAAGTTTTGGTTGCCGGGCACCAATCCACGGTGAAGCAACTCATTCTGGATCTTGGAGGGGGAACGATCGATGACATCGAGGGATGGGAATTCGATAATCTTTATGTGGTGACCATCAACAGGGGTTGGTGGCGGTGGTGGGGATGGAAATGGGGAAAGCGCGTACGCGTCGTTCGGCTAAAATACGGAGTAGAATCTACGCCTTAGGCCTTATCGCGTGAAACGCGCTGTTTATCTCTCAGATGTTTGGTCGTTGGCTCGGTGACCGACAAAAAGTTGGCGGAGCGTGCGGGCAACTGCAATTCGTTAGTGTCGGTCGCTCCGTCAAGCTCGCGTTGGCTGGTCGCATCCGTCGAGCGGTCAGTAAGACCTTTTTTCGGAACGGTGAAAAGAATACCGTTCAAGAATATTCCGAGTCCGATAAAAAAACAGATAATTCCGCCGAGCGAGATCAGAAACAGAAAATCGAAATCATTCATGACCACAAAGGCACTAACAATGCCGACGCCGATGGCCGTCCCGAGCCCGATCGATGACATAACCATACCGGCTCTAATGCGCCGAAGACGTTTCTCCTCGGGCGACTCGAGAAACTTTTCGATCTCGGGCAGAACTTCCTCGGCAAATGTCGACCACTCGGACGCGCCCTTAAGGTCGCCGATCTTCGTTGCGATAGAGCGGCCGATCTCATCGCGTGCCGAGACGGCGGATGCAGTTATTTGATCGGGCGACTCGATCGCACCGCGAACTCGCCTCAGGTCGGCACCGCAAGCGCGGCAAAACTGATTTGCGGAGCGTTCCTCAATGCCACAGCCTGGACAGAACATATGTTTCTCTAACGAACTCTCTTCAATACAAGTTCCCGCGATGCAAAAGCCCGCGCGTAAGCAAGGGCGGTAGCGAAACGCAAAATTACCGATGGCCGCATCTATCCACCGCTTGTTTAGGCCGGGGCTCGTGTATCGCCCTTGCTCACGCGCGGGCCCGTGCATCTTTACTCTGACTCAAGCAGCTTCTTAGCCTCGCCAATCTCGGCTCGATGTTCGTCGGTAACGACCGGATAATGCAGATCCAGAGACTCGAGTTTTTGGACGATCACTTCGGAAACCGCGAGCCGCGTGAACCATTTCTTGTCGGCCGGGATGATGTACCACGGAGATTTTTCGGTCGATGTCGCCGAGATCGCGTCTGTGTAGGCCTGTATGTAATCGTCCCAAAATTTACGTTGTTTGACGTCGCCGAGCGAGAACTTCCAGTTCTTTTCGGGCTCCTCGATACGCGATAGAAAGCGAGCCTTCTGTTCGTCTTTTGAAACGTTTAGAAAAAACTTAATAACGTGAATGCCGTTCTCGTACAAGTGATCTTCCCAATCGCGAATATGCTTGAATCGTTTTTTCCAAACGTCCTTGTCCGCTTTTGCGTTAGCCGGCAGCTGCGAACCTTGTAAGATGCCGCCGTGAACCCGCACGACAAGAACCTCTTCGTAATGCGAGCGGTTAAAGATACCGATCTTGCCGCGTTCGGGCAGCGCCTTTTGACATCGCCAGAGATAATCGTGATCCATCTCTTCGGACGAAGGCTGCTTGAACGAGACGACGTGGCAGCCCTGCGGGTTGACGCCGCTCATCACGTGCTCGATAGCGCCGTCCTTGCCTGCGGCGTCCATCGCCTGGAAAATTACCAATAGCGAATAAACATCCTGCGCGTACAAAACGTCTTGTAGCTCGCGCAAACGGCCGACATTTTTCTCGAGATCTTCGACGGCCTCTTTTTTGTCGGTATAATTGGCAGTGAAATCGGTCGGATGATCTTTGAGATCGACCTTTGAGTTTTCGGCGATGCGGAATCTATCGATTTTCATAAGAAATTTAGCCACAGATTAACACAGATGAAAACAGATATTGCAAAACTCTTGATTACTTGTTTCGTGCTTCTTTTGGCGGCAGCTCATGTCGTGGCGCAGGCGAAACTGGTGCCGCAAAAGGTGACGCTAAAGAGCGGCAACAGTTTCAATCTAAATCTGCCCGCCGAATTCGAGATAATTCCCGCGGCAGAGGGTTTGAAACGTGTTCGCTTTTTTGCAAAGTCGCCCGATGGGCGCATCTTTGTCACAGACATGTTCAACCTGACTGATAACTCGAAGGGCGCGGTGTACATTCTCGACGAGTGGAACGCCGAAACCGGCAAATTCGGCAAGGTCATCTCATACATGACAGGTTTACGCAACCCGAACAGCTGTCAGTTCTACCGCGACGCTGGCGGACAAGATTGGTTCTATCTCGCCGAGACCGACAAGGTCACACGCCGAAAATTCACGCTTGGCGAAGAGACGCCGACCGACAACTCGCCGCAGACGCTCGCGACCTATCCCGACTATGGCTTGAGCTACAAATACGGCGGCTGGCACCTGACGCGAACCCTCGCGTTTGGCAATAACGGAAAGTTGTATGTTTCCGTGGGTTCGTCGTGTAACGCCTGTGTTGAAAAAGAAAAGGTGCGCGCGAGCATCGTCGAGATGAACCCTGACGGCACAGATCAACGGATATTCGCGCGCGGGCTTCGTAACGCGGTCGGCATGCGCTGGATCGGCCGAACCTTATTTGCGACAAATCAAGGTAGTGATCACCTAGGTGACAAGCGTCCCGACGAGACGTTTTACTCGGTTAGAAATAACGCCGATTACGGCTGGCCATATTGCCACTCATCAGCGGGGCGCATCTTCGCCGACCCTGAGTTTAGGCGACGCGGTCAGTGCTCGGGCGTTGTAAGGCCTTACGCATATTTTCCGGCGCGTTCGTCGGCGCTCGGGTTTGATTTCTTTAATGACCCCGATTCGCCTGCGGTTATCAAGGATGCATTTCTCGTTGCACTGCACGGCTCGACAAACAAAGATACCGGCAACGGCTACAAGATCGTGATCATGCGCAAAGGCAAACGGCTGCAGGATTTCATCAGCGGTTTTCTATCGAAGGGCGAAGTCCTCGGCCGCCCTTGCGACATAATGAAGCTCGACGCCAACGCTTTCTTGTTCACGGATGACAATAAGGGGATCGTGTACTTAGTCAGAAAAAAGTCTTGAGGGTCGGGTGAGTCTCGTGAGTCGAGAGAGTGAATAACAAAGAAATAGATCGGAGAAAATTAATATGGCCACCTTCAAGCGTTTCGAGGATATTCTTGCATGGCAAAAGGCAAGAGCAGTTACAAAACAGGTTTATGAAATTACCACTTCGGGCAACTTTTCAAAAGATTTCGGATTGCGCGATCAGCTACGTCGAGCCAGCGTTTCGATAATGGCGAATATTGCCGAGGGGTTTGGTCGTAGGTCAGACAAGGAGTTTGCAAACTTTCTCAATATGGCGGATGGCTCAGCGACGGAGTGCCAATCACACTTGTATGTAGCTCTTGATTTGGATTACATCTCCCAGCAAGATTTCAGTTCACTGTATCTTGCTTTCGAAGAATGTTCGAAAATGATTATCGGTTTGAGTCATCATCTGAGGCGAAACTGACTTAAGACGCACTTGACTCACAGGACTCACTAGACTTATTGCGGCGACTCGCTAGACTATTAACAGTGAATATTGGTATTACAGTCTATCCGACATACGGCGGCAGCGGCATCGTCGGCAGCGAGCTCGGCCGCGATCTCGCCGAGCGCGGGCATAACGTGCATTTCATTTCGTCCGTGCTCCCGACTCGACTTACTGAGTTGAACGAACGAATTCATTTTCACGAGGTCGAGATGATGTCGTATCCGTTGTTTGAGCATCAGCCATATGACTTAGCGCTTGCGACAAAGATGGCGACGGTCGCACGAGCAGAACAACTTGATCTGCTACATGTTCACTACGCGATCCCGCACTCGATCTCGGCGATCCTCGCACGCGAATCGATCAAACAAAAACGTTACGTGCCCGTGATTACGACGCTGCACGGCACGGACATAACGCTCGTCGGCGCGGACCGTTCGTACTTGCCGATCACGCGTTACGGTCTGCAGCAGTCGGACGGCGTAACCGCCGTGTCAAAATTTTTGAAACAGGCGACGATCGAGACTTTCGATTTTGACGACATCGAGGTAATACCGAATTTTATTTGCGAAAAGCACTACAAACGGCTCGATGATTCGCAGCTTCGTCGTGAGCTTGCACCAAACGGCGAACGCCTTCTCGTGCATGTTTCGAACTTTCGTGCAGTAAAGCGTGCGGTCGATTGCGTCGAGATCCTTGCAAAAATTCGCAACGCGGGCGAAAACGCGCGGCTCGTGATGGTCGGCGATGGTCCGGAACTTTCTGCCGTTCGATATCGCGGCGAGCAACTCGGCATGAACGGCAGCATTAGTTACGTAGGCAAACAGGCAAACATCTCAGACTATCTCGGTGTTGCTGATGTGTTTCTGCTGCCGTCCGAACTTGAATCATTCGGTCTTGCGGCGCTTGAGGCTCAGGCGTGCGAGGCGCCCGTTGTTGCAACGCGAATCGGCGGCATTCCGGAGGTTGTAACGGACAAAGAGACGGGCTTTTTGAGCGATGTCGGCGATGTTGAGAAGATGGCGGCTGACACGCTCGAGTTGTTGCGAGACGAAGAGTTACGCCGAGACTTCGGCGCGAAAGGTCGCCGCCTCGCTGTTGAGCGTTATTCGACCGAAAAGATCATTCCGCAATACATCGCTTTTTACGAAAAGATCGTGCAGAAAGCCAAAACCGCGTCTGCATGATGGAACGCGGACGCCCTCGCCCGCTGGCGATGCGCCTGATTGAATGTTAAATTAGCCATTTTTCGCGTCGAAGCGACGCTCAGTGCGGACGAGGGCGTCCGCGTTCCGTTTTATGCTCAAACGCTACATGCAAAATCGCGAACGCCATTTGGCGATGCTAAACGACAACCGCTCGAAGCAGGAGTTTGGGTGGGGCACTGAGTTTGTCGTTGGCGATGCGAACGGCAGCGATCCGCGAAAGGCGCTGACCGAGTTTTCAAACCGTGTTGTTGCCAACAGCGACGAGTTTTTTGCGCTTGCCACGGAGCCGGAATTCAACCTTGAGAAACGGCTTTATCCATCGAGCGGGTCGCTCAGCGCCGAGGAACTAAGAACACCTGTTGAGCAGATCGAGGTGCCGATACTCTCGTGGCAGAGCGGCCTTGAGACGATCTCACCGGCAAACAACACGGCCGTCGCCGCGTACTTTCCACACGAAGAGAAACGAGCCGCTGTTGTGATCTTGCCACATTGGAACGCTAAGGCCGGGACGTATTTCGACCTGGCAAAATTCTTTAACAAGGTCGGTTTGTCGGCCTTGCGCCTGACGATGCCGTATCACGAAGAGCGTCGGCCGCCTGAGCTTGAGCGTGCAGATCATCTCGTTTCGCCAAACGTTGGACGTTCGCTGCAGTCGATCAGGCAGGCTGTGCTCGACACACGCGCTTGCGTGCGATGGCTAAAAGAACAAGGTTATGAAAAGGTCGGCATCGTCGGCACTAGCATCGGTTCGTGCGTCGCGTTTCTCTCGTATGTTCACGACGCGAGAATCGACGCAGCGGTTTTTAATCACGTCTCGGGTTACATGGCCGACGTCGTCTGGCACGGCCTCTCGACCTATCATGTGCGCGAGGGTTTCGGCGACAACATCACGCTCGACGAACTTCGACGCTACTGGCTGCCGGTTTCTCCGATGGCGTATATGGACAAGCTCGCCGCGCAAGACGCGCGTCCGACGCGATACATCTACACAAAATACGATCTGAGTTTTCCGCTCGATCTGTCGCTCGATGTTTTCCGCGAACTACGTCGCCGCAACATCCCGCACTCGGAAGTCTCTATTCCATGCGGCCACTACACACTTGGCGAAAAACCGTGGAACTACATCGACGGCTACAAGATCATCTCGTTTTTGCGGAAGCATTTGAAGTGACACTTATCTAGGTGAAACAAAGTTGTAAACTACTGAAGTTAAAACCGTTACAGATTCACCGAGAAAAACTGGTTTTTGAAAAGTCGACCGTCTTGCGGCAGATTCGCAGTTCGGCCAGAATAATTTATTTCCCGAAACCGCCTTTGCCCATACGACTTTTCCTTCCTTATCAATCTTTATCCGAACTTGCACTTTACCGGTCCAGCGTAATTTTCTAGCCTTTGCAGGATATTTTGGTTGAGCCATAGAAATCGCTGTTTTAGCGGTAGAGTAACAGTCAAGACATGTCCTGGTGTCGATTTGACGAACCTTAGATTGGGCGTTGATCTCAAATGAAAAGAGAAGAATTGAGATGCACGTCAATATGCCGTATTTTGATTGCGATAACATTTTAAAACTGAAATCAGTACGTTGGACGCCAAACAACTTGATTCGTTCCAGCTTACATCAAAACAGTGCTAAAATCGTCTCAATCTTTTGATGAGTCCGGTCGCAGAAAAATATAGAACCACGATCGATGAAGCCGTTGCGCATCTGATCTCACGCGCTGAAAATGCACGCGGGGCGACGGCTGAGAATATCGTCGCGCGCATCGATGCGGCGGTCGTGAAGTATCTTTTTGCGGGCGAGCACGCGCCGGAACACGGTGAGATAAAAGAGTTTATCGACGAGATTCGCGCGGACGATCTTTGCTTGGTCCTCGCGTGCGAGCGTGGCGACGAGGGCGCGTGGAGTGATCTAGTTGCAAATTTTGACTCGACCGTAAAATCTGCGGCGAGGAAGATCTCGTCAAACAGCGAAGACGCCGAAGACCTCGCGTCGTCGATCTGGGCAGAACTTTACGGTTTGCGAACTGACGCCGACGGTAACAAGAAGAGCAAGCTGGCGTATTACTCAGGACGTGGCTCACTAGCCGGTTGGCTCCGCGCCGTCGTTTCGCAGCTTGCGGTCGATCAGTTTCGCAAAGTTTCAAAATTTGTTCAGATCGAGGAGGATCGCGAGTTTGAGAACCTGGCCAGCGAAGCCGCGCTGAGCGGCAACAATCATCAGCCGTCTCACACGGCAAATCCCGAAGATCTGTTTAGCGAAGGCCAGGCGTCGGGTGATGTAACTGAGGCGCTTAGCGCGGCAATCGCAGACCTTGACGCGGAGGATCGCCTGATCCTTAAGCTATACTATTTCGATGATCTGAAATTGAAGGACATCGCTGCGACGTTTGGCTATCACGAGGCGACCGCGAGCCGTAAGCTTACACGCGTGCAGGCTGACATTCGTAAAGGCGTTGAGCGAGAGCTAAAATCGCGTCACGGCTGGACGGAAAGCGAAGTAAAGAAACATCTTAGCGACACGGCCGCAGGCCTCGGCGTCAACTTAGAGACGATGTTTGCGGTGCTGACGCTGGCCGTGCTGATGCAAGATTTGTGGCTTTGAGGCGTTCAAAGGACGGGTAAAGATAGCCACAGAGAACACAGAGAACACAGAGATCACTGAGATGAAAAAAGATTTGGAAAGAAAACTGATTGATTGCGATACCGAAAATACCCCTGTTCTCAGTGTCCTCTGTGATCTCTGTGGCTAATTCGATTTGATGGAACTGGAATTCGACAAGGAAATTGACGCGATTCTCCGACGTGGTCGCAGCGGGTTGACCGGCGCCGCGACAGGCGAGCATCTTGACGCCGATGTAGTGGCCGCGTTTGCCGAAGGCGCCGTGCCGGAACGCGCAAGGCCGCTCTATACGCGGCATCTTGCAGATTGCGACCGATGTCGAAAGTTGTTGTCGCAGGCGATCGCAATGAACACAGCGGCACCTTTAGCGGCCGATGGAGCCGCTGCTTCCGTTGTGGAATCAGTCAGCGGATCTTCGTCCTGGTTTGGTAATTTGTTCCGTGCGCCGAGTTTTGCGCTTTCGATGGGCGCTCTCGTCTTGGTCTTTGGCGGGACACTCGGCTATATCGTTTTGAAAAACCAGAGTCTTGAGACCGCTACCGTCTCGCAGTCGAGCCCCGAAATGCAGAAAGGTGGCCCGTCGGCCGGCATCGAGCTGAACGAACAAATTGCCGATTCGAATAACGCTCTTGCCCAGGCTAATAAGTCGGCCAATGCGGCCGCGAGTAATGTCTCGGCGTTGGCACCCGCAAATACTTCTGTGGCGGCGCGTCCCGCCGACGATCCACCGGCAACCTTTCGAGCTGATGAAAGGCCGTTTTTGGCCGACGGCGTAACCGCTGCGAAACCGGAACCTGCTCCTGCACCGCCGGCAGCCGCGGATAAGCCTGTTGAAGAAAGGGATAAAGAAAAACTGAAGAGAGACGACGACAAGAACGTCAAAGACGAAACAGGAACACTGCTCGGCGGCGTGCGGCAGGAGACCGAAGATCGTCGTGCCAGCGGGGATGTCTCGCTAGCAAAGAAAAAAACGGCCGGGCCGACGCGTTCCGGTCCCGTGCCATCGCAAAATCAGGTAAACACCCAAACTTACGAAATGCCCGTTACGCGCAGCGCCGGCGGCAAAAAGTTCACAAACCGCAACGGCGCGTGGTACGACACGGCTTATCGTGGCCAAGCCACTACAAATGTTCGTCGCGGTACAGATGCTTACAAGAAACTCGACGACGGTGTTCGCTCGATCGCCGACTCGCTTGGCGGAACTGTCATAGTTGTTTGGAAAGACAAGGCTTACCGCATTCATTGATCTTCCGCACAATTCGCGGATTGAGTTAGAATAGACGCATGAAAGTAGCAGTTTTGCTTTTGTGCGTTTTGTGTTTCGCAACCCACTCGTTTTCACAGCCCGCGTGGCAGTCAGATCTTGATTCAAAAGTACGTTTTTATCAGACGACCGATTTCGGCGTTATGTTGGTCGGTACCGAAAAGAGCCTCTACGCCTTAGACGGCCAGACGGGCACGCGTGTCTGGCGGCGCTCAACGGGGAAGATAAACGAGACCGCGGTTACGCCGATTCCCGACACCGACTTGATACTTTTGACCCAGGATCTGGGTAGCAAATCGCGTCTTGAGGCCGTCGATCTGCTTACCGGCGGCCGCGTTTGGCAAAGCGAAAAAGTGAAGGGCGACGTTATGCAGCTCGCCGTCGATCCTGAAAGAGATCTTGTCGCCGTAGTCCTCGTAAAGGACCCGCGCTCTCGCACGGGCGACACATTCAAACGCAAGCCTGTTGTTCACGTTCTGCGATTGTCGACTGGCGACGAATTGTGGAAGCGAGAACTGGACGACTCGATCGAGATGATGCCTGCGCGGTTTGGCGAGACAGATGACGAAGTGGATCATACGCTCGATAACTATCGCGCGCCGCTAATGCTCGACGGCCGACTCTTTTTGTTTTACGACGGCTCGACAAGCTACGACGCGGTGACGGGCAAAGAAAAAGAGCGAGAGAAATTTCGCATTAACGAGAACGGCCTCGCGCTCACCGAAGCCGATCCGATCGTTGACGATGCACGCGTTTACGTTTCGGGCAAGGGGCGCGTACGCGCCGTAAATCGTCGCACGGGCGATGTAGATTGGAAATCGGATGATCTGGGGAACTGTGCCGAGATGCTGCTCGTGGGGAGCACGCTCTTTGTGCGAACGGGCGGTCAGTTTACACGGCTAAAGGACGGCGAGATCGTATCAAAGGGGCTATACGGCGTTTCGGCCATCGACACCGCTAACGGTAAGACGCTCTGGCGTTACAAGGGCGCCGATAAAGGCCTGACGAATTTCGTGTTTGCCGATGCGGGGACTATTCTGATCGCCGACAAAGATGATCTGATATCGATCGACGCCCGAACCGGCAAGCGTCTTGCAAAACGCGAACACAAGATCGATAAGGCACAATTCGTCCTCATCAACGAACGCGGAGCGGCGGTCGTCGGCGGGCGGAACGAGATCGCGGCGTTTGATGTTCGTGATCCGAAAAGAGCGGAATTCTGGCGTGTCCGGCACACGGCGCCGGGCCGCGGTGTCTTTCGCACGGTTGCCGGTGTCGCTCTGCGTGCGGCGGCGTTGTATTTTCGCTACGGCGGTCTGGTAACGACCGGTTTTGGTTTTGCCGGAGCGGCAAATTCTCTGCGGTGGTCGGGGTTGAGGTCGCGTTTTGGTTCGTTCGATCTGACGACGCTCGCTTCGAACTCAGCGCGAAATTATGTCACGCGCCGCATTTACGCCTACGGTTCGATATCGCGGATGTCGAGTCTGCCCGGCCTGCAAATACAACGGCCGGGCGTAAATTTGCTCGGCCGTGCCGCTCCGTCGCGCGCTGATGTGCAAGAAAGCGTTTTTGACCGGCTTGACCCGGCTCGTCAGATCGAGCGGTTGTCCGGCTATCTTCTTCGGCGGGAACGCCTCGCCGAGCTTCGCTCAAATCACATGTATTTCTATACAGAGCTCGCAAAGCCATTCGACAAAAAGGGCCTTGTCGGCGTGAACGTTCACACGGGTCGCGATACCAGATATGCTTTGGTTTCAGAGCCGGACGCGCGCTTTACGACTGACGAAGGCGCAGGACTGCTTTATTCCGCGGACGGCAGCCGGCTGCTGGCGTTCGACATGCTTGATCGGTAGCTATTTGTATAGCTTTTCCACGTCAAGCTTAGTATCCGCTCCGGCCCAAGTGCGCTCGAACTCGCGCTGGACAAATCCCGCAGATGAAGTCTTTCCTTGCTTGCGAAGCGCCTCGGCCAGACCGAACAGCGCTCGACCGTTGCGCGGAACGCGTGCGATCTCTTCGCGATAGACCTTTTCCGCCTCCGCGTATTGTCCGTCCCGCAACAGCGCGCGACCGAGCCATTCACGAACCGGCAGATCCCAATCCGGCGGCTCGGCATAATTCACCTTTGCCTCCGACGCCGCTGCCGCGCGTAACAGATCGATAGCGGATCGGCGATCGCCTCTGGAGAGCGTGATCTGCCCGGCGAGAAGTTCGTCGGCGACCTTCAATGCGACGCTGACCGGCGTCGTGAACAATGCGGCGGTTGCGGGGATCTTTGCGGCAGTTTCTCTCAAAGCCGCAAGTTCCTTTTCGGCGTCGGCCGTTTTGCCTTTCTCGGCGAACGCCATGCCGCGTGAAAAGTGCCAGTGCGCGATGGTGATCAACATATGTTCCGCCGGTTTTGGATACGCGAGCACCTCGTCCCACTTAGAAAAGCGCACATTCGCGATGATCGGGTACGGCATGAACATCTCGAGCATCCCCATCGCCTTCACGTTCGGGCCGACGTTGACCGCGAGGTCGTTGGCGGCCTTAATAGCGCCGGCGTAATTGCCGTTGGCTGCGTGTGACGACGCAAGCATGTGGATGTTGTGGTTGTAATACATCATCATATACAGCCCGCGATTGCCGCTTTTCTGCAGATAATTCCGGTCCGCTTCGATGGCGAGATCGTTGCTCTTAACTGCCGCGTTCCAGTCGCCGGTGCGCAGGTAAATATGCGACGGCATGTGAACAAGATGGCCGGCGCCCCGCGCCAGGTCGCCGAGTCGCATGGCTGCGGCGAGGCCGCGTTCGGGGTTTGGCGATGCCTCGACGGCGTGGATGTAATAGTGGTTTGCACCTGTGTGATTCGGATCTCGTTTCAAAACGCTTTCGAGCACGGCGATGATCTCGAGCGTGCCCTCGGCCGGTTTGCCGTCGAGCGACCAGAGTTGCCATGGCCGCAGGTTCATCATGCTTTCGGCATAAAGAGTCACCGCATCGAGATCGTCCGGATAAGCACGAGCCAGCTCCGCCATCGCGGCCTTGTAATCGGCTGCAAGTTTTTTCGGGTCTGCCTTAGAGTCGGCGGAATACCGTTTGGCGAGAGCGTTGATGTAAGCCTGTTCTGCCGGCGTCGCTTTTGGCGCGAGCGAAACGGCCCGTTGCAGATTTGCGTATGCTTCGGCAAAACGTTCGGCATTTGCGGGATCGTTATAATTCGCGCCAAGTGCGAGAGCCATTCCCCAATATGCCATCGCGAGGTTCGGGTCGAGTTCTGCGGCTCGGTTGAACGACGCTATGCCTGCCTCATGATTGAACGCGTACAGATACGCTAGGCCCTGATTGAAGAACTTTTGCGCCTCTGCGCTCTTGGTCGAAACTGGATGATCGACATTGCCAAGGCCGTTTTCGAGCGAGATGGCTCGCTTTGTCTCCTCCGACCCTTTTGAGCCGTGGCCCTGTCCATGCTGTGCGAAGGAGATCGAAGCTACTAACAATGTAAGAACTAACGCTTTCATAAAAACCTCCAGATTTGCGTTATTGGTTAATTTGGCTGTAGATTCTATTGCAAATCGGTTCAAAAATCTAATGATGAAACGCACGGCGTCGCAGTCGGTGTTGTTTGGAACAAAAGGGCTATCGAATTGAATAAACTTTCTTCAAGCCACCATGCGCAGTAAGATACATTGCATGAGAATAGCTGCGTTAGCTTTGTGCGCTCTTGCTTTGGGCGGCTGTTTATTACCTCGACTAGATAACTCCGCTCTTACCCAAAACTCAAACTCAACCGAAAATGTTGTCAAATCAACAAACGTCGAAACCGCCAATCAGTCTATGTCGAACGATGGCCAGAAAACGGGAGCCACTTACACCGATGAAGGTATCGCTTCAAAAGTAGGTATTGCAGCGCATTTTGGCAATGACAGTGGATGTTTGCGAACTCAAAATGCCAAGCTTATGTCCGGTCAAAGGATATTTGTTGTTAATGATCCGAGTGTTATTCCTCAGAAACTCATTAAAGCTGTAATTGTGGAAAAACTATCCGTAAGTTGCGCCGATGATTCAGATATTGGGGACAGTGCTGAGTTATTAGAAAAAACAAGCTATTACAAAATTGAACGTTACTATCGCGATGAGGTTGAAACAAATGGTATTTTTTGGGGATTGCAATATTGGACATCTCAAAAACGATCAAAAATACTAACGGATTTGTTATTGTTGATCTTACAAATGATGGTGTGAACGAGTATTTTCGCGACTGCACGAGTAACGAGGGCGTGCATTATACGGTCTGGAGCGGGAAGCCATTGATAGGTAAACGAATATGGCATAGGTATTACTATTTGCGTTATGACACTGTCCCAACTTGCAAGAAAAAAGACTATGAAGAAACTGATGAATAAGTACGTTATTTCTATTCTTACTTTCTATTTCTGCGTCGCTGCGGTTCAAACTCACGCCCAGAAACCAAATCCTGAGATCGCAAAAATGGTAAAAGAGGTTTCGGCAAAGAATATCGAGGCGACGATTCGCAAGCTCGTGTCGTTTGGTACGCGTAACACGCTGAGCGAACAGACAAGCGCGACGCGAGGCGTCGGGGCGGCGAGAGATTGGATCTACGCGGAGTTTCAACGGATCAGCAGTGAGTGCGGCGGCTGTCTCGACGTTCAAAAGCAATCGTTTGTGCAGCCGAAAGCGAACCGAATCCCAGAACCGACGACGCTCACGAATGTCTTCGCGATTCTAAAAGGCACGAGCGATTCCACCCGTGTTTACGTCGTCTCGGGTCATTACGATTCGATGTGCACTTCGCCGACCGATGCTAAGTGCGACGCGCCGGGTGCGAATGACGACGCCTCGGGCACAGCGGTTTCGATCGAACTCGCCCGGGTGATGTCGAAGCGAAAATTTGACGCGACAATTGTTTTTATGGCCGTTCCGGGCGAGGAGCAAGGTTTGCTCGGTGCGGCGTATTATGCCGAAGAGGCGAAGAAGGCAAAGACAAACATCGAGGCGATGTTTACAAACGACATCGTCGGCGGGGTGACGACGTACAAGAACTCACAGTTTCGTAAAAAGGTTCGCGTGTTTAGCGAAGGCGTGCCGTCAAATGAGACCGAACAAGAGGCCGCAACGCGCCGCAGCGTCGGCGGCGAGAATGACAGCTCGTCGCGACAGCTTGCCCGGTATATAAAAGAACAGAGCGATCGTTATCTAAAAAACTTTGGCGCGTGGCTGATCTATCGTCGCGACCGCTACGGACGCGGCGGCGATCACATCCCGTTTGTCGAGCGCGGGTTTGCGGCCGTACGCTTTACCGAGTCTGACGAAGATTACACGCACCAGCACCAAAACGTGCGTACCGAAAATGGCGTTTTCTACGGTGACACGCCGGAGTTTGTCGATTTTGAGTACACGGCTAACGTCGCTCGCGTCAATCTCGTCGCGCTTGCTTCGCTTGCAAATGCGCCGGCAAAGCCAAAAAATGTCGGCATCGTCACAGGCCGTCTGACAAACGACACTGACCTCAAATGGGATGCCAACACCGACACGGATCTTGCCGGTTACGAGGTCGTTTGGCGCGACACGACGGCTGCCGAGTGGACGAGCGGTAAATTCGTCGGCAACGTCACGACCTTCACGGCCAAAGCGATGTCAAAGGACAACTACTTTTTTGGCGTCCGCGCCGTCGATAAAGACGGCAATAAGAGCCCGGTTGTTTATCCGCGGCCTGTTAGATAACGAGCGTTTTGCTCTTCTTTGCGTTCTTTGCGGCTTTGCGTGAAACAAAAAAAGATCTCACGCAAGGACGCCAAGATCGCAACGAAACCGCCAAATTCTTGTTTCACAGACAGCCATTCAAATTCCTTTCCGCATCGAATTGTGGTAAAAAATTAGCACACGTCTGCTTTTTACCTATCCCACTGTTGCAGTACTGCGAAATTCGATGAAGAAGTTTCTATTGGTATTAACGGTGGTCTGTTTTGTCTCGGCGGCTTTCATTTATGTCGGTAGTACATCCGCTCAAAATGAAAAACAAATCGCCGAGTCGGCGCTCGTTTCGCCGCATCTCGTCATTAGCCAATTTCAAACAGGGCGCGCGACACCGAATTTTAATGATGAGTTTGTCGAGATTCATAACACAAGCTCAAACCCGGTCGATCTGAACGGATACAGACTCGTTTATCGCTCGCAGAACGGGACGTCAGATGTTGCAATTCCGTTCGCGGTCTGGACGACAAGCACGATCATACCGGCGGGCGGATTTTATCTTGTGGCGTCGACGAGTTACGACGGCGCTGTAACGCCAAATCTCACCTATGATCCGACCGCATGCCAATGCTCGATGAGCGGAACGAATGGCGGTCTCGCGATCAGGCAAGGAGCGAATAACACGGGTGCGATCATCGACTCGGTTGCTTGGGGCACGGTCACGAATGGTTTTAATGAGGCCACGGCAACGACAGCTCATCCGGTTGACCCCAGCGACAATAGCAAAGCGAGGCTACAAAACGGTTGTCAGGACACTGACAACAACGCAAATGATTTTGCGACGCTGACTCCGTCGGCACCGCGCAACGCGTCAAGTGCGCCGGTGACATGCAGCGGCGGCGGGACAACGTTGTTTGCCACGATGAATGCGAATCCAACGTCGGTCGCACCGTCGGCGAACACCCTGCTTACGGTGACTGTAATTCCGGCGACTACCCCGCCAAGCACATTCATCGCGGTCGCTGCAAATCTGTCTTCGATCGGCGGAGCGTCGAGCCAGTCGTTCTTTGATAACGGGACGAATGGCGATGTCACGCCGGGCGACAATGTCTTTAGCTTTTTGGCGACGGTTGCTGCTGGCACGCCGGGCGGCGCGGCGCCGATCGCCGGTGCGGCGGCCGATCTACAGGGCCGCGTGGCGCCCGTTCAGGTGATCCTGACGATCAACGCCCCTTTTCCGAACGACGATCCGTTGATCTTCGGCAATCCGTCGGATGCAACAACGAGCGTTGCGAACGAAAACAACTACCTGATGCAAAAGCCGCAATATTCGCTGTCGTATTCGAGAGCCAAGGCAACGCCCAACTGGGTTGCGTGGCGGCTCGACTCGACATGGATCGGCACGGCGCCGCGACAGGACGATTATCGCCCCGACCCTGCGCTGCCCGCGGGCTGGTATCAGGTGCAGGACAATGATTACTCGGGCAGCGGTTACGACCGCGGTCACATGTGTCCGTCGGGCGACAGGACGCGATCGATACCCGACAATTCCGCGACGTTCTTGATGACAAATTTTGTGCCGCAGCTTTCGGCAAACAATCAAGGGCCGTGGGAAGAGTTTGAGTCGTACTGTCGCACACTGGCTAATCAGGGCAACGAGATCTATATCATCACCGGCCCTCACGGCAATATCGGCACGATCGCCGCGGGGCAGATCGTCGTACCGCAATACACGTGGAAAGTCGTACTCGTTATTCCAAACGGCAGCAACGATGTACAGCGAGCTTCGACGCGAACGACGCGCGTCTTTGGCATCATCGTGCCAAACTTTCAGCCGTTGAATATCAATGCACCGTGGCGCGATTTTCGCGTGACGGTCAACGACGTAGAATGGTTGACCGGCCACAATTTCTTTTCCGCGATACCAAAGATCACGCAGGAACTAATCGAGCGTAAACGGGACAGGTTGTAATGAATTTTAGTGTTATCAAACGCGTCACTATACTCCTTGCGTTTGTCGCCCTAACGGTTTCTGCGACATTTGCGCAAAAAGACTATCCGATAAGTGCAATTCAAGGCCCGAGTGATCTGTCGCCGCGCGAGCGCGATCAGGTTCGCGTGACCGGCGTTGTCACGGCTCGCGTCAGAAACGGATTTTTTGTCCAAACACCTGACGACAAGGTTGATAGCGACCCGATGACATCGGAGGGCGTTTTCGTTTTTACCACCACCGAACCCGGGGGCGACGCGGCGATCGGCAACATGGTTTCGGTGAGCGGCATCGTCGATGAGTTCCGTCCGCGGGCCGAGCCGAAGAGCTTACCGATCACGCAGGTAAAGATGCAAAAGGATCGCGACCGCATCGAGGTGATTTCGAAAAATAACGAGCTGCCAAAGCCGATCATTCTGTCCGCCGCAGATTTTGCCGCAAATAAGATCTATCAACTTGAAAAGTACGAGAACATGCGGGTCACCGCACCCGAGCTGACGGTCGTTGCTCCGACCGACGCTCGCGTCGACAACAAAAACAATACGACCGTGTCGAACGGCGTCTTTTACGGCATTCTTAAAGGCCAGGAGAAGCCGTTTCGCGAGCCGGGCTATAACATGTACGACTTTCTGTTTCTTAGCGAAAAAGAAAAAGCTCAGCTTAAGAAGCAGGTGCCAAAACTTGCTCTGTTCGACGCAAATCCGCAGCGGCTGCGTATCGAGAGCGCGGCACAACTGGGAGCGCAGGCGATAAACGTTCCGGCGCACTTAGAGTTAAAAAACGTCACGGGTGTGATGTATTACGGCTATCAATGCTATTCGATTTTGGTAGATGTAAGCGTACGACCATCGGTTTCAGGCGGCTACCCAAAACAGATCAATATGCCGCCCGTCGGCGAGCGGCAATTCTCGGTAGCGACGATGAATCTAGAGAATCTGTTCGACGACATAGACGACCCTGAAATAAAAGAGGACATCGTCACGACCGAGTCGTTCAATGCTAGATTGAAAAAGATATCGATAGCCGTTCGCACCGTAATGCAGTCGCCGGATGTCATCGGTGTGACAGAGGCCGAGAATCTTTCTGCGCTAAAACGTCTTGCCGATAAGATAAACACAGACACCGAACAGAGCGGCAAACCGAACCCTAAATACGAGGCCTATGTTGAAAAAGGCAATGACGGCCGCGGTATAAACGTCGGCTTTCTGGTCAAATCGTCGCGCGTAAAAACGATCGAGGTGAAGCAGTTTGGCAAGGACGACAAATTTAAAGATCCAAATTCTGGCGAAGCCGATATTCTAAACGACCGGACGCCGTTGATGCTTCGTGCATCTATCGAAGACGCTAAGATAGGCCAGCCGTTCGAGTTTACGGTCGTCGTTAACCACTTAAAATCTTTCCTTGGTTCTGAGGATCCCAAAAGGCAGGACGGTGTGCGGCTGAAGAAGAAGCTTCAGGCTGAGCTTCTCGCCAAGTTTGTGCAGGAGCGGCAGAAAGCCGACCCAAAAGCAAAGGTGATCTTGGTTGGCGATTTTAACGCGTATCAGTTCAACGACGGCGTTGTCGATGTGATCGGCACGATCAAGGGCAAGAGCGCCGCCAAGGACGAGGTGTTAAATCCATCCGACGACCTTGTCGAGCCTGACATGATAAATCTCGTCGATCTCATCGCGGCCGGCGAGCGTTACTCGTACCGCTACGACGGCAACGGACAAGTGCTCGACCACGTGTTGGTCACTCAGTCGTTGATGAATTACATTCGCGGATTTGGCTACGCGCGCGTCAACGCGGACTTTCCCGAGAGCTTTCGCTCCGACGACACACGTGCCGAGCGTTTCTCAGATCACGACCCTGCGGTCGCGTATTTCAGCTTGGACCCGAAACCGTCTGCCGCGCCCTAGGCTGGTATTTATCCTCACATTTCATCCAAAGTCTCACGGCAGATAGGCGCTCGGGATAGGCGTGTCGGTCGTGAGGCCGAACTGTTGAATAGCGACACCGGCGGTTGAGCGGTTCAGGAACCATGTGGCGCTCGCCGGGCGAAAGACTGCAGAGTCCGTTCGGCCGTCGCCGTCGTAGTCGCCGGGAACGGGCGTGTCGCCCGATGAGCCGAACGGGAACGCGAAGTACGAGGAGTCCTCGCTGCGGATGACGAACCAGTTGCCGTCTGTGGGTCGCCAGAAGGCAATGTCCGCCTTGCCGTCGCCTGTGTAGTCACCTTGAACCGGTCTGTCAGACGTTGCGCCAAACTGTACTGCGAACACAGAGCCGTTCGTACTGCGCAGACCCCACCATTCACCAGGGCCCGCTCGCCAGATCGCGATGTCAGCTTTCCGGTCCCCATCATAATCAGCAACTACAGGCTTGTCCGTCGATATTCCGAAGTTCACGATCGACGTTCCGCCGCCGGAGTTCGAGATAAACCACGTCGTCGTCGTCGGTCTGAACACAGCCGGATCGGTGCGTCCGTCTCCATCGTAATCAGCAGGTGCAGGTATATCGCCATTTGAGCCAAACGGGAACGCAAAGTACGAACTATCCTCGCTCCTCAACACAAACCAGTGT
>JBJXFZ010000164.1:0-4739 GCA_046154245.1 Pyrinomonadaceae bacterium | reverse complement strand
GCAAGCACAAGTTTCTGGAGCGAAAGGGCGAAAATATTTATATCACCGTTCCGATCACCGTTTCCGAAGCCGCGCTCGGCACAAAGATCGAAGTGCCGACCGTCGAGGGCAAAGCACAGTTAAAAATCCCATCGGGAACCGAATCGGGACAGAAGTTCCGTCTCCGAGAGCGCGGCTTTCCAAGCCTGAGAAACCCGAAACTTCGGGGAGATCAATTTGTCGAAGTAAAGCTCACTCTACCGCGATTGATCTCGGAAGAAACAAAAGAAGTGCTAAGGCAATTTGAGAAACTGAATCCGGAAAATCCGAGAAAGGCCATAGGTTTGGAATAGTTTAGAGTGCAAGCTTTAGCTTGTCGCTGCTTCGAAGGATTACAAGCTAAAGCTTGCACTCTGAACGCGTATTATGAAGAAAAAAATCCGAACATACACGATCAGCGCGGTTGCGGAGCTTTATGACATTCACCCGCAGACGCTGAGGCTCTATGAACGCGAAGGCCTGCTGCTGCCATCGCGTTCCGTGGGCAACACGCGGCTCTACGAAGACTCCGATCTCGAACAACTTGAGGTGATTCTTTCGCTGACACGCGATCTCGGCGTCAATCTCGCCGGCGTTGAGATCATCCTTAACATGCGTGCCAAAATGAACCAGATGCAGCGCGAATTCGAGCAGTTTTTCGATTACCTAAAAACCCACGCCGGCGAATTCTCACGCCAAAGCGAGGCGTTCACCTCCAGCGAAGCCCTCATACCCATCTCGCGCCTCCGCGTCACCCGCGTCCGTCGCGAAAGCAGCGATGAATCCTAGAATCTGCGTCAATATCTTAAACCCTTTACAACAACCTAAAATTAGCTTTGCTTTCGACATCGGTTATGAGTTAACATTGCAATACATTAATCGTTCTAAAAAAATAACCACTTTTGTCAGGAGATTTCGATGTTTGGAAGAATTTTGTCACGCGCGTTAGCGCTGACCCTTTTAATTTTTGCGTTTAGCCTTTTCCTCGCCGCCCAGGATCTGGACGATGTCACGATCAGCGGAAGGGTAACTGACTCTAACGGCTTGGCCGTTGTTGGGGCGAATGTGACCGCGACTTCGGTCGAGACCGGCGAAGCACGCACGCTCGTCACCGACGAAGACGGCCGATATCGTTTTCTCAAACTAAAACCCGGCACGTATAAAGTCAAAACGTCAGCGACGGGTTTTGGCACTCAGGAAACGCCTGACATTCCCACGATCTCCGCGCAAAACTTGCAGAAGGATTTCAAGCTTGCCCCCGCCGATGTCAGAGCCGAGCAAACTGTCACCGTCACAGAAGACAGCGGTCCTGCGGTTGATACAACCCGCACAATTGTAGGCGGAACTATTACCGAGCGTGAGATAGAAGAAATTCCGAATAACACTCGCAATGCGTTGGATCTTGTGCTTACGTTAGGCGGCACTTCAGAGGAAGCTTTATCTGTTAGGGATCTCGCAGAGGACAGAAATGCGATAAATCGCCTACCTCCCACCGAGCAGGGCAATTTTTCACTTTCGGGCGGTTCCTCATATTCAAACAACATCACCGTTGACGGGTTGGATAACAATGATGACAGGGCGGCGACCGATCGTTTCAAGCCGTCGCAGGAAGCAATCGCCGAGGTTCAGGTAATTACCAATCAGTTTTCCGCAGAGTATGGCAGGGCGTCGGGCGGACGAATAAATCTGCGAACCCGTGCGGGTAATAACAAGTTTCGCGGGCGAGCTTTTATGTTTTTCCGTGACGACAACTTGAATGCCAATACTTATTACAACAAACAGACGTTGACATCCATTGTTGCTGTAGGCAACACATTTGTTACGAGAGTGTCCCGCGCCCCGTTAGCTCGAAATCCTTACACAGAATACAATCCGGGCTTTACTCTTAGCGGCCCTGTGATTATTCCTTTTGGCGAAGGAAAGTCGGTATATGACGGTCATAATCGAACGTTTTTTGCAGTAGCTTATGAGAATTTGAATTTACAGGACACAACTCTTATTCAGACCTATTTGCCAGCCAACGCTACTTTGAATCCAAACTTTACATTTCCTGCTTCTACCGGCGGAAATCCCGTTTGCGAAAACACTAACTCGACATCGGCTGCAAATTGTATCAATGGCGGGGCAGCTTTTGTAGTGCCTTACAACAAGAGTGTCGCCACTCCGAATTTGAATAATACCTGGAGCGGCCGCGTGGACCACAAATTATTCAGGAACAACGATATTACGTTTGGGCTACAATTTGGCAGACGCCGGAATCAACGACAGAATATCGCGTTCACTACCCGGTTGGAAGAGGCATTGCAAGGCACGAGCGCAGACACGGAGGCTTATAACATAACGGATAACCATGTTTTTGGCTCAAGAACGGTAAACCAGTTTCGCTTTCAGTATTCCACTTTTAAACCCGCGTTTGTAACCGAGAATCCGGGCAATCCGGTCGTTCTCCTAACTTATGCCGATCCCACAACGCCGACTTTCACTAGCAGAACGTTGATCGCGGGCAACTCCTCCGCCTCTTCTGCCAGCGGAAACTTTGCCGACAAAAGAGAGGAGAACAGGTTTCAATTTCAAGATTCGGTCACTCATCTTATCGGCAGTCATTCATTAAAATTCGGATTCGATGTTCAACGCGTAAACTCGATGAATCTCGATACTGCCGACACAACCGGAACGTATAATTTTGGTAATTCCGGCACGGGTACGACGACTGCAGATTACAATTTTTGTCCTCCTGGGTCGACCTGCCCTCCCACTGCTGTGATCCGGTATCTGGGCATGAAGAATTTTGAGCTAAATCAAGTTACCCGCTTTAGGCAGAACTTCGGGACGGACTCAACCATAAAAAATACTTACATAGGATTTTTCGGCAACGACGAATTTCGTCTCAAGCCTTCGCTTACCGTAAGCTATGGCTTGAGGTATGAGAGAGAAACCATACTTTCCGACAAAGACAATTTTGGGCCTCGCTTTGGCGTAGCTTGGGATCCGTTTAAGAAAGGAACAGGCGTGGTTCGGTTTGGAGCTGGCATATTTTATAACCGCGTGCTGCTGAGAACCATCGACGACTTTTTGGTCGGCGGGGTGCAGGATTTGTTCGATACCGCAAACGTCCCGGGCACAGCCTTAAGACTTGCGGTCGCACGAGCATTCTCCAGCGTCTTTCCGCGAAAATTTGCCTCAGCTCAGGCCGTCAAGGATTTTATCAATCCGGTGCTCATAGCAAACGGCGGCCAGGCTGGGCAAGGTTTTACGAACTTTGATGGTTTTCTAACACGGTTCGTCGATACGACAACGCTGAAGATACCGGAGAGTTATCAGTTCAACGTCGGATTCGAGCGCGAGGTCGCTAAAGCATTCGTGTTTGAGGCCAACTACACCTGGAACAAGACTGTTCACCTTTGGGGTGAATCAAACCCCAACGCACCCAATTTGGGGATTGCGAATTCGCGTCTAGGCACCAGCTACCCGGATTGGACCGCTTACCTTGAAGCAAATAATTTTCTCCTGGGATCGACTACCTACAACTTTGTGCGTGGTTCAACGACCGATGCTGTCGGTACCAGTGCAGGAACGCCGGGCGTCAACGGTTGTCCGGCGACAGGAGCGTGCACACTTGTCAATTTGGACACAATCAATCCGAGCGAAGCTGCTTCATCGCCTATCGGCCTGGCTTTGCAGGCTGTCAATCAGTTCCGCCCTAAATTCCCCAATCTAAATCAGCAGCAATTAATAGGCTCGGACAGAAAATCCTTTTATCAGGGGCTGATCCTTGAATTTCGCAGTCGGTTTCGCAGATTTGGAAATGGCTTCAGGGGCAATTTTAGAGCGGCTTACACGCTCTCGAAGTTAATGGACGACGGCCTAAATAATACGTCCGATGCTGAATCCAACGGCGATTTTGGCCGTGAATGGTCTAGGGCGTTACAGGATCGCCGCCATCGATTTGCCTTGACGGGCACGTTGGAGCTTCCGGGTTGGCTGGGCAAGTTAAGGCTTTCGCCGCTTTTCAGATACGGCAGCTCGGCGCCATTCAATATAAGTTACAGCGGCATTGACCGCAACTTGGATGACATTGCAAATGACCGCCAAAACTTTACCGGCAATTTAAGTGATATTAAATGGCGAGAGCCCGGCTCGCCAGTCCCGACGGCACTTCTTGCTCAATTTTCCCTGCAGCCGATCGGTGCCAAAGGTGGCAATTTGCCGAGAAATGCCGGCAATGGTCCCAAACTTCTCATCTTCGATATGAATTTTACAAGGGAGTTTCGGCTTGGCGAACGGGTGCGTATTCGTCCTAATGCCCAAATCGGAAATATCTTCAATATGACAGTGCTGAGTTACGGCTCAGGATTTATCGATTACTCTACATTTGGAACCACAGCCGCCAATCAGGCAAGCAGACTTACGTATGAACAGAACTTTCTTGTGCCGTTAAGGGCCTATCGTCCGCGCGAGGTACGCCTCGGCATGAGAGTTGATTTTTAAACGGTTAACTTGTATCTATTTCGCTCAGACCGCCTCTCGAAAGGCGGTCTTTTTTTTGGTGACTACGGAATATGTTTTGTGTTAACCTAAAGTGTTGAACATTTTTGTTCACGGCAATTATATGAGTCAGGTTGTTGAGACGAAGACCTTGCCGGTGAGCGAGATTACGATTGAATCGGTCTTGCTGGACGCCGAGCTTTTTGTGAAATACAGCTCGCATGAGAAGGCTTTTA
>JBJXFZ010000160.1:0-6429 GCA_046154245.1 Pyrinomonadaceae bacterium | reverse complement strand
CAGAAGCACAATTACTAACGATAATGGAAGGTTTACTTTCGTTTCACTGCCACCCGCGACTTATAAGCTCGAGGTTGAGGCCAAAGGTTTCAAAAAGCTCGTTAACAACAGCGTTCAGGCGCTTGTTGATCTGCCGATAGTCCTTGATCTGGCGTTAGAGCCGGGCGAGGTGTCGGTCGTTGTTGATGTTACGGGCGGGAGTATCGAATCTGTTGTTAATACTCAGGACGCCTCGGTTGGTAACAACTTCGTCCCTGCTCAGATTACAGAACTTCCGACAGACCTGCGTCGTATCAACGATCTCCTGGCCTTGCAGCCGGGCGTTACCCGCGACGGCTATGTTGCCGGCGGTCGAAGCGACCAAGCGAACATTACCCTTGACGGAGTCGACATCAACGATCAACAGACCGGCGGTCGCGCCGGCGGCGGTGATCTTACTCAGGGTTCTGCTCTGCGTGCTACGACAGAGTCGATTGAAGAATTCAGGATCACGACTTTGGGTGCAAACGCTAACCAGGGACGTTCGTCTGGGGCCCAGATTTCACTCATAACCAGGAGCGGGACCAACGACTTCAAAGGCTCGGTTTTTTACTTTAACCGCCCTACCAAAGGTTCGGCGAATAGTTTCTTTAATAATCTTCAAGGCAGTTTTGGACCGAATGATGCACAGGTGATCGCCGGCACAAAGCGAGCCGGTGATCCGCGTGCTCCGCGTCCAAAACTTGATCGTAAGGTCTTTGGCGGAAGAATCGGCGGCCCGATCTTGAAGGATAAGCTGTTTTTCTTCTATTCATTCGAAGGACAGGATCAGAAGGACGAACTCTCGGTGAATCGCACAGTTCCTCTGCCGCACATGGCAGCAGGTACGATCGTATTCGATGGCACTGGCCCTACTTGCGTCGCTGGAAGATGTACATTAACTCTCGCTAACATGAACGCGATCTATAACCAAGTGGGAATTAATCCGCTTGCTGTTGCCGCATTATCATCAGCCGTGTCTAGATACCGATCGAACAACACAACCATTGGTGACGGAATCAACACAGGCGGGTTCTCGTTTAATGCCCCTACGATCGAAGATGAAAATACTCACATTGCGAAGTTTGACTGGATTGTGACTTCGAATCAGCAGGTATCGTTTCGTGGCAACTATCAGTACGATAAGATTGCGGGCGTTTCAGCGTTTCCTGACACTCCACCCACCGCGACGTGGCGGCATCCTTACGGCTACGTGGCAAGTCATAACTGGACGATTTCAAACTCGAAGATCAATAACTTCAGATATGGTTTGACGCGTCAGGCATTTAGCACACAGGGCGATTCGGGCAACAACTCCATCTCTTTCCGCTTTGTGTTTGCTCCGGCACTTTTTGCCAGGACGCTGAGCCGCGTTACACCGGTTCACAATATTACCGATGACTTTACGTGGATAAAAGGCAACCATACTTTTCAGTTTGGAGGCAACGTTCGAATCATCCGAAACCAGAGATCGACCTTTGCAAATGCATTTGATACGGCGGTTACGAATCCTTCGTTCTATGCATCTTCCGGTGCTGTAGTAAATCAGCAGATAACGAATGCAGGTTACACGATTGCCGGTGGCAGCGTGAACTCAGTTCAGGCTGCTGCAACGGCGTTGATCGGTCGTTACTCTCAGTATTCCGGTAACTTCACCTTTAACCTTGATGGCAGTGTTGCGCCGGCAGGAACGCCGTCGAATCGTGTATTTGCAACAGAAGAATATGATTCGTATATTCAGGACATTTGGAAGATCCGTCGCTCGCTTACGCTTACCCTCGGTCTTCGCTATGCATTAAGCCGACCCGTCTATGAGGCGAATGGTTTCCAGGTTGTGCCTAATGTTCCGTTAGGTGACTTCTTCGAAGCCAGAAAAGCTTCAGCCGCAAGAGGCGTTCCTCTGAACACACTTATCAATTTCGTAAAAGGCGGTCCGAAGAATAACGGCCCGGGCTTTTACGATATGGACAAAAACAACTTCCAGCCGAGCCTTGCGGCCGCTTGGTCACCAAATATCGGCGGTAAGGTTGGTAGATTCCTGTTTGGTAAAGAAGGCGATTCTGTTCTACGTGGCGGTTTCCGCATCTCGAATGACTATTTCGGCGGTCAGTTGGCGGTCAGCTTTGACGGCTTATCGACCATCGGCTTTACCAGCAGCGTAGGTACTTCTGCTAATACCTTTAACGTGACGACAAATCCTGGTCCGCTCTTTACGGGCTTTGGTCAGAACATTCGTACCCTGCCTGGTATCCCTGCTCCAACACAGCGCTTCTCAACGCCGGCGGATGAGCAGACTCGTATCGAAACGTCGCTCGATCAAACCATCGAGTCGCCAAAGCACTACAGCTGGAACGTCTCATACGGACGCTCGCTTCCGAAAGGAATGTATTTTGAAGCGTCGTACATCGGCCGCAAAGCGAGAAAGCTTTTCGGGTCGCGTGACGTCGTTGCACTCAACAATCTCGTTGATCCGGCGGGAATGGATTGGTATACGGCGGCTACCTTGCTCGTAAAAGCGCAAAAGGCCGGCGTTCCTTTCAACAGCATTGGGAATATTCCGTATTTCGAATATTTCTTCCCGAATGCGATGACTGTTTTGAACGCTGACTTCGGCATTGGAGCTACAAGCAACACACGTGCAGTTTACGCGTTGTTTGCCGATAACGGATTTGCGATCCGGGATTACACGTTCATCCAGTTGATCATCGACGATGCAACTGAATTTGGGCTTTCAGGTAATCCGGGACGTTTTCCGAATATGTTCTATCATCCGCAGTATGGTGCGTTTTCAGCTTTTGGAACGTTTGCTAACTCTGACTATCACGGTGCGACCTTCTCGCTGAGACAGCGTTTGGGTTCAACCCTTAGTTACGATTTTAACTACACGTTCTCGAAATCGCTTGACGACGTATCAGGCCTTCAGACGGACGGTTCGTATGGCGGACAGTTCTTACTTAATCCCCTTCGTCAGCAGGACAGTTATGGTCTATCTGATTTCGATGCAAAGCATGTCATCAACGCGAATTTCCTCTTTGACCTTCCGGTAGGAAAGGGCAAGAAGTTTTTCGGCGGCGTCAGCTCTTTGACTGATGCGTTTGTTGGCGGTTGGTCACTCAGAGGAATCTTCCGCTGGAATACAGGCCAGCCTCTTTCGGCTCCGTTCGATGCTGCTATTTGGGCGACGAACTGGAACGTTCAGTCAAACGGAACACGAAGACGACCTGTTGTCGGTAGAGCGGTTCGCGATACGCAGAACTTCTTCTTCAACCCGCAAGTGACGATGAATTCGTTCAGAAATGCACTTCCTGGTGAAACGGGCGAGCGTAATACGTTCCGACTGCCTGGCTATTCGGCTACGGACATGGGCCTTTCCAAGACATTCAATATGCCGTGGAGCGAGAATCATAAACTCCAGTTCCGTTGGGAAGTGTTCAATGTGTTCAACCAGCAGTATTTTGCTGCGAGTAACTTTACGCGCACGACCTATGGTTTACCGGAGGACACGGAAACCGCGGTAGCCGCGTCTACTTTTGGAAAGATCTTTGCTGACACTCAAGGTAATCCACGCAGACAGCAGTTCGGTATAAGATTTATCTTCTAGATCTTAGCTGTTAGTGATTTGAGGCCGCGAGCTTACTCGCGGCCTTTTTTTATTGTTTAGCAGGAGAATTTTCTTTGATGTATTGTTCGAATTTCTTTGCGTCGGCATGGTTGGGCACCTTTGATAAGAAAGCTTTATATTCGGCCGCCGCGCGATCTTTTAGACCTGCTGCGTTATAGAGCGTCGCGAGCCGCAAATGAATGTCAGCCTTTTGTGTCGGGGCAAGCTCGATCGCCTTATTCAGATAACCAACGGCCAGCGATCCTTTCTTGATACTTAAATATGCTTCACCGAGATAATGATTTGCGTCCGCCGAGGTGGCATCGAGTTCGACGCCTTTCTGCAATGTCGCGATCGCTTTATCAAACTCAGACTGGGTAATATACATTTTGCCTAAATTTACTCTCGCGAGAGTATAGTCCGGCTTTAACTGTAATGCTTTATTAAAAGCAGTTTCACCTTCGCTGTATTTTTTCTGATCAAAAAAAATTGTGCCGAGCATTGTCCACGCTACATAGTCGTTTGGGTCATTCTTTACAATTTCTTCGAAAGCGAGCTTAGCTTTGTCGCTTTTGTTTTCGCGGATCAAAGTCATTGCCGCAGAGAACGCTTTTTCCGCCTCAGGCGTTCGATTGTAACCTTTAGCCGAAACTACGCCGGGATCTGATTTTTGGCCCTTTAAGCTGCTCCACTGCAGTGTGACGTCCTGACGAAGTCGGGTTCCTGATCCGACTGTCAGATAAGCTCGGCCAACTTCGCCGCCATCAACTTCAAACACGAGCGTATGTCCATGACGCGGTCGTTGAAGGAAGTAAAAATATCCGCGGGCGTCTGTCGGCCGTCTGTCTATCTGCGTCCCGCTGATCAATAGCGAAACAAAGATCGACGGTCTTCGTTCATCTTTTGGCAAGCCCTCGATCGAAACCTGTCCGTAAATAGCGGGTTGGCCTATCGGAAGCATAAGGCCGCCATCATCGCCGACTTCATCCACCTGAGCGTGAATCGAAACAACCAAAAGTACAAAAATAAAAGATAGCGTTATCGCAAACTGATGCCTTTTCATAAAGTTCTCCTTGTTAACTATGCTCTTACCAGATACTACAGAATCTGTTAGCAAGTCAAGAACTTGTAAAGGTTATCGTGCTGCGAAGGCGTCGTTGCCGGTGATCGCGGTGAGGTGGCGGGTGTCGTTAAGAGCGAGGACGCGGACATTCCGAAGACCGCGCACGTCAAAGCGGTTGATGCCGCAGTTTGAGGTGATTATCCACGGAGTTTGTTTTGTGTCGCGTTGAATTGCGTTCAAGAGAAACAGCGTTAGATAGCAGAGAACGCCGGTGTGGGTAAAGACGGCTACGCGTTCGCTCGGATGTTTGCGAAGGATCGCGCGCAACTCGCCTGACACACGACGCAGCAGTTGACGATAGCTTTCGCCGCCGGTGATCGCGTAGTTCACGTGGCGATGAACGAGTGCGTAATAATCTCGCGGATATTGCTCTTTACATTCATCGAATGTAAGCCCTTCGAGTACGCCGACGTTCCGTTCGCGAAAAGCTTCTGACTTATTTATTTTGAGATCGAGCAATTTTGCAAGCGGTTCGGCGGTTTGCACTGCACGCAGAAGATCACTCGAATAAATAGCGTCGATCTCCTCGATCGCAAGCAGTTTCGCGGTTCGTTCGGCCTGTTCTAATCCGAGTTTTGATAACGGCGTCGGCCCGTGCCCGCCGAAACGACCCTCGGCGTTCCCGTCGGATTGTCCGTGGCGGATCAGATAAAGGCGAGTCGGCTGTGGCATATCAACAAGTCAAAAGTAAAAAGGAAAAGTTGAAAAACTTGTCAGACTGCGACAGCTTCGGCTTTGAGTTTCTCCGTTTGGTAGTGTGTCGTCAGAGCGTCGATAAATTCGTCGAGCTGACCTTCGAGCACAAGGTCGAGTTGGTGAACCGTCAGGCCGATGCGATGATCGCTGACGCGATTTTCTTTAAAGTTGTAAGTGCGGATCTTCTCACTGCGATCGCCGCTGCCGACCATTGATTTACGTTCGGCCGACTGAGCGTCGTGCTGTTTTTGCTCTTCGATCTCTTGCAGGCGCGCACGAAGAACGCGCATCGCCTTTTCACGATTTTTTATTTGTGATTTTTCGTCCTGCATCGACACGACGACGTTTGTAGGCAAGTGCGTGATGCGAACGGCCGAGTAGGTCGTGTTGACCGACTGACCGCCGGGTCCGCTCGAACAGAACGTGTCGATGCGAAGATCGTTTTGATCAATTTGAACATCGACTTCTTCAGCTTCGGGAAGAATTGCAACCGTGATCGCCGAGGTATGAATTCGTCCGCTCGATTCGGTCGCGGGAACGCGCTGAACGCGATGCACGCCGCTCTCGAAACGCATCTTCGAATACACGTTGTCGCCCTCGATCACCGCTGTCGCTTCTTTAACGCCGCCTACTCCGGTATCCGACGCGTCCATGATCTCCATCTTCCAACCCTGGCGCTCAGCGTATCGCGCATACATGCGCAAAATTTCTCCGGCGAACAAAGTTGCTTCGTCACCGCCGGTACCGGCTCGGATCTCGAGAATTACGTTCTTCTCGTCGTTCGGGTCTTTTGGCAGCAAGAGAAATTTTAACTCTTCTTCAGCCTGCGGAAGTTTTTCTTCGATGCCGACGATCTCAAGATTTGCCATCTCGCGCATATCTTCGTCGTCGGCGAGATCAAGCAGGTCGCGAGCCCCTTGTAGATCTTCCTGCATCTTTCGGACCTCGCGAAATTTTTCGACGATCGCGCCCAGCGAGCGATGCTGCTTCA